>CAMFZK010000033.1 GCA_946006915.1 uncultured Clostridia bacterium | reverse complement strand
CGTAAAGCACCTTGAAAGCGGTATTCCCTTTTTAACAAAAGACGAAGCGTTATTGGCGGTGGAGGACTATGAATAAAACTATTCAATCATTTTGTTGAATTCTTCTTCGTTTATAACCGCAACACCTAATTTATTGGCTTTTTCGAGTTTGCTTCCTGCCTCTTCCCCTGCCAATACATAACTTGTTTTTTTGGAAACCGAAGAGGCGGTCTTACCCCCGAAACTTTCAATAATAGCCGTGGCTTCACTCCTTGAATAGGTGGGCAAAGTGCCTGTAAGGACAAATGTGAGTCCCGTAAAGCGGTTGTCTTTAACCTCTTTTAATGTTTTCATATTAACCCCTAAACGCTCGAGTTCAAAAAGCATTTGTTTGGTGTCACAGAGTGCAAAGAAATCATAAGCCGACTGTGCTAAAATACTGCCGAACCCCTCTATTTCTTCAAAATCTTCCCTTTTAGCGTTTAAAATGGCTTGCATACTGCCGAAATGTTCTGCTAAAAGTTTACCCGCTTTACTGCCTATATGGCGAATACCTAAAGCAAAAATCAGTTTAGATAAATCATTATTTTTGGAATTTTCAATAGCATTTTTAAGGTTTTGCACCGTTTTTTCGCCCGTGCGTTCAAGTTCGGCTACCTTTTCATAATCAAGAGTATATAAATCAACAATATTGCTTATAAGTCCGTTTTGAAGCAGTTGTTCCAAAACGGCGGGACCGAGTCCCTCGATATCCATAGCATCACGTGAAGTAAAATGGATTAAATGGCGCAAAAGTTGTGCGGGACAGTCTGCATTGGTGCAACGCAAAACCGCCTCGTTCGGTTCACGGAAAACGGGTGAATTGCAGGAAGGACAAACTTTAGGCATTTTGTAAATTTGCGTGTTTTCCCCGTGGGATACAACCGACAGAACTTCGGGTATAATATCCCCCGCTTTACGCACGGTTATGGTGTCCCCTATGCAAATTCCCTTTTCCTTGATAAAATCCTCATTATGCAGTGTGGCACGGCTTACTGTTGTACCCGCAAGTGTAATGGGGTCGAAAATTGCGGTTGGAGTTAATGCACCGGTTCTTCCTACCCCTATTTCAATTTCCTTTAAAACGGTTTGTTTTTCTTCAGGCGGATATTTAAAAGCCACCGCCCATTTCGGAAATTTGGAAGTACTGCCCAATTCTTTACGGTATTCCAAATTATCACTTTTTACAACCGCACCGTCAATATCGTAAGGCAGGTTTCCTCTGCTTTCACCGATTCTTTCAATTTCGGCAATAACCTCGTCGGCGGTGTGACACTTTTTATAAGTAGGCAGGGTATGAAAACCCAAAGATTTAAGAAAATCCAAGGTTTCTATATGGCTTTTAAATGTTTTTTCGGTTATTCTTTGAATATTAAAAACAAAAATATCCAGTTTTCTTTCGGCGGTAATTTTGGGATTTTTTTGACGTAATGAACCCGCCGCCGCATTGCGGGGGTTTTTAGCGGGTGCTTCGCCCATTAGTTCTTGGCGTTTTACAAGGTTTAAAAAGCTCTCCTTGGGCATATAGACTTCGCCCCTAACCTCTAACTCGCCTAAAAAATTTATCGCTTTAGGAATACTTTCAATTTGGAGTAAATTTGCGGTTACATCTTCCCCTACTTCGCCGTCACCCCTTGTAGAGCCACGGAAAAACAGACCGTCACGGTATTCAAGCGAAACCGAAAGACCGTCGATTTTCGGCTCTACCGAAAAGGCGGTTTTAGAAGTATCAATCTTTTGGGTAAAATCACGCAGTTCCCCGAAATTGAAAACATCCTGCAAACTTTCCATTTTAACGGTATGAACAACCGAAGAAAACAGTTTAGATGCCGCACCGCCCACCATTTGCGTGGGCGAATCTTCTTTTAAAAACTGCGGAAATTCCGCCTCTAAATCTTCAAGTTCACGAAGCATTGCATCATACTCGAAATCCTCTATTTCGGGCGAATCTTCAATATAATATTTGCGGTTGTGGTATTTAAGTGTTTCGCTTAATTCCTTAATTCTTTGTTCTGCTGTTTTTATATCCATTTTTATCCTCCCCCTACTGCGCCGTAATCGTTAATTAAACCCGCAGTATTGTCGTTTTCGCTTTCTATAACATTTGTAAAAGCATCCGGCACAAAACCCACAATTACCGTTTGTGCCACCATTGCGGTAGTAGAAGCGGAAATTCCTTTTTTGTACCCTGCAATAATAATACTGCCGTTAATTTTAATTTTAACGTCAATACTGTGTAAAACCTGATTTATCCCAACAGAGCGGAAACCGTTTACAAAATCTACAAAAGCGGTGGTTGTGATTTGCATTTTAAACTTAATATCAGGTCCTAAACCCGAAGTGTAGGTATTGGCAAAAAATGTACCCAAAGGTATACTAACCGTGTATCTTTCCCTATCTGCAATGATTTTTGAAATTTCGTTAGAAATACTGCTTTTTAAGTAGTTGGTTTTATAAACATCGGTTTCTAAACTTGTAACCAAGCCCTCTGCGTTACGGTTTAGTTTAACAATATCGTTATAATCTATTTTACCGTTATTTAGAATATTTACAATCGCTTCATTAGCCGAATTTAGCATAACCGTTTCGGCAACACTTTCTGCGTACTTAATTACAAGCGGTTGCATCTTATAATAAATATACCCTAAAACAACCGAAAAAGCAAGTAACAGACAAAACCATTTTAATAAAACGGTATATTTTTTATTTGCATTTACATAATACATAATTTCCCCCGCTTTCTCTGTTATATTATACGAAAAAGCGGAATTTTTGTTAGTTATTAAAATAAAACAAAACTGTTGCAAGAAAAATTTATGTGTGGTAAAATATTTTTCGGTGATTATATGAAGTTAAATATTGTTATGGTAGAACCCGAAATTCCGCAAAATACCGGAAATGTTGCAAGAACTTGTGCCGCAACCGGCGCACGGCTGCATTTAGTGGGGCCTATGGGCTTTAAAATTGACGACAAAAAACTAAAACGTGCCGGACTTGATTATTGGCAGTATTTAGATATTACATATTACGACAGTTTGGAAGAATTTTTCAAGAAAAATGACGGTGTATTTTTCTATTACACAACAAAGGGACGAAAAACCCACAGCGAACCAAAATATCCCGACAACTGCTATTTGCTTTTCGGCAAGGAAACCAAGGGTCTTCCCGAAGAATTATTACTAAAAAATCCTGACTACTGTGTAAGAATACCTATGCAGGGTGAAATCAGAAGTTTAAACCTTTCAAACTCGGTTGCAATTGCCACTTATGAAGTTTTACGTCAATGGGGATACCCAAGTTTGCAAAATTTCGGACAATTACACAACTATAAATGGGAAGATGCCGAATAATTTTACGAATTTTCGTTAAAAAAACATTGCAAAATACACAAATTATTGGTAAAATATATATGTATTTTAAAAACACTTTTGAAAGGATGTTATTAAATGAGCACACTTAACAAAAAAACCGTTGACGATATCAACGTAAAAGGTCAAAAGGTACTCGTTCGTTGCGATTTTAACGTTCCGCTTAAAAACGGTGTTATTACCGACGAAAACCGTATCAATGCCGCATTACCCACCATTAAAAAACTTATTGCAGACGGCGGCAGAGTTATTCTTTGTTCACATTTAGGTAAACCGAAAGGCGAACCCAAACCCGAACTTTCTTTAGCACCCGTTGCTAAAGCACTTTCCGAAAAATTGGGCAAAGAAGTTGTTTTTGCGGCTGACGATAATGTTGTAGGCGAAAATGCCAAAAAAGCAGTTGAAGCAATGAATGACGGCGATGTTGTTCTTTTGCAAAACACACGTTACCGTGCAGAAGAAACCAAGAACGGCGAAGAATTTTCAAAAGAACTCGGCTCTTTGGCGGACATTTTTGTAAACGATGCATTCGGTACCGCACACAGAGCGCACTGTTCTACAGTTGGTGTTGTTTCCTATGTTAAGGAAGCTGTTGCAGGTTACCTTATCGGTAAAGAACTTAAATACCTCGGCAATGCGGTTGAAACCCCTGTACGTCCTTTCGTTTGTATTTTGGGCGGTGCAAAGGTTGACAGTAAACTTCCCGTTATTGAAAATCTTCTTACCAAAGCAGATACTCTTATCATCGGCGGCGGTATGGCATACACTTTCCTTGCCGCTAAAGGTTACGGCGTTGGTACTTCTTTGATTGACGAAACCAAAATTGACTACTGCCGTGATATGATGGCAAAAGCAGAGGAAAAAGGCGTTAAAATCCTTCTTCCTATTGACTGTGCTATCACCAAAAACTTCCCCGACCCAATTGACGCTCCTATCGAAATCACTAATGTTGATGCGGACAAAATCCCTGCCGATATGATGAGTCTTGACATTGGTCCTAAAACTGCAGAACTTTATGCAAACGAAGTTAAGAGTGCTAAAACCGTTGTTTGGAACGGACCTATGGGCGTATTTGAAAACCCCATATTGGCTAAAGGTACTATTGCGGTTGCCAAAAGTCTTGCCGAAACCGATGCCGTTACGGTTATCGGCGGCGGTGACTCTGCTGCGGCAGTAAACACCTTGGGCTTTGGCGACAAGATGACCCACATTTCCACCGGCGGCGGTGCATCACTCGAATTCCTTGAAGGTAAAGAACTTCCCGGTATTGCCGCACTTAACGATAAATAATAAAAAACAATAGGGCGTTAATTCGCCCTATGTTTATATTAAAGGAGAATAAAAATGAATAAATCTAAAAGAAATGCAGTTATTGCAGGTAACTGGAAAATGAACAAAACCCCTTCGGAAACTACTGCGTTAATTAACGAAATGAAACCGTTAGTTGCAGGGGCTGACTGCAAGGTTGTACTTTGCGTTCCTTTTATTGACATTCCCGCAGCAGTTGAAGCCGCAAAGGGTTCTAACATTGAAATCGGCGCAGAAAATGTTCACTTCAAAACATCGGGTGCATACACAGGCGAAATTTCGGCTGATATGCTCGTAGAATCCGGCGTTAAATATGTTGTTATCGGTCATAGCGAAAGAAGACAGTACTTCGGCGAAACCGACCAAACCGTTAACCTTCGTACTCTTGCCGCCTTAAATGCAGGTCTTACCGCTATTATCTGCGTTGGCGAAACTTTAGAACAAAGAGAATTAGGTTACACCGAAACTTTACTTAAATTCCAAACCAAAATGGCATTAACAAACGTTACTGCAGAACAACTTAAAAATGTTATTATCGCTTACGAACCCGTATGGGCTATCGGTACAGGTGTTACCGCTACTGCCGACCAAGCAGATGAGGGTAACGGTTTTGTTCGTGATGCCATTGCCGAAGTTTACGGCAAAGATGTTGCAGAAACCGTAACAATTCAATACGGCGGTTCTATGAACCCCAAAAATGCCGACGAATTGGTTGCAAAAGTTAATGTTGACGGCGGTCTTATCGGCGGTGCTTCACTTAAAGCCGAAGATTTCTCGGTTATTGTTAAAGCCGCATCTAAATAAGTTTAAATTACGGGTGTCCGTTTTTTCGGACACCTTTAATTAAGAAGTATTAAATTAGGAGAAAATTTATGAAAAAACCGATAGTTTTAACCATTATGGACGGTTTCGGTTTTAACCCCGAAACTAACGGTAACGCTATTAAAGCCGCCGCTACCCCTAATCTTGACCGTATTTTCAGCGAATGTCCCACCACACAAATCGGTGCTTCGGGTATGGATGTAGGTCTGCCGGACGGTCAAATGGGTAACAGTGAAGTAGGTCACACCAACATAGGCGCAGGACGAGTTGTTTACCAAGAATTAACCCGTATTACAAAATCTATTGAAGACGGCGATTTTTATCAAAACGAAGCGTTTTTAAAAGCCATAGAAAACTGCAAAAAGAATGACAGTGCTTTGCACTTGATGGGGCTTTTGTCGGACGGCGGTGTTCACTCACATATTGAGCATTTATATGCTTTGGTAGACCTTGCAAAGAAAAACGGACTTACAAAGGTTTACATTCACGCTTTGCTTGACGGACGTGATGTTCCCCCCTCAAGTGCCGCCGATTATATTGACACACTTCAAAATAAACTTTCTGAAATCGGTTGCGGTAAAATTGCTACTGTTTTGGGCAGATTTTACGGTATGGACCGTGACAACCGTTGGGAACGTGTTGAAAAAGCGTATGCAGCACTTGTTTACGGCGAAGGTGTAAAAACAACCGATGCTGCTGCTGCAGTCAGAACCTCTTACACCCAAATTGATGCGGACGGCAAAAACATTACCGACGAATTTGTACTTCCCACAGTAGTTGAGGGTACTGAAAGAATTAAAACAAACGACAGTGTGATTTTCTTCAATTTCCGTCCCGACAGGGCAAGAGAAATTACCCGCACTTTTGTTGATGACGATTTCAACGGTTTTGAACGCATTGGCGGAAGACAAAAAGTTTTCTATGTTTGTATGACACAGTATGATGCGGCTATGCCGAATGTTACGGTTGCCTTTAAACCACAATCTTTAACCAACACTTTAGGCGAATTTTTGTCAAACAAAGGTCTTACCCAGTTAAGAATTGCCGAAACTGAAAAATATGCTCACGTAACCTTCTTCTTTAACGGTGGCCGTGAAGTTATGTTTGAAGGTGAGGACCGTATTCTTGTAAACTCTCCTAAAGTTGCAACTTATGATATGCAACCCGAAATGAGCGCCAACGAAGTGTGCGACAAGGTTTGCGAAGCAATAGAAACCGGCAAATATGATGTTGTTATTCTTAACTTTGCTAACTGCGATATGGTAGGACATACAGGATTTTTCGATGCCGCAGTAAAAGCAGTTGAAACGGTTGACTCTTGCGTTGGCAAGGTTAGAGCAAGTACCGAAAAAATGGGCGGTGTAATGCTTCTTACCGCCGACCACGGTAATGCCGATAAGATGCTTGATACCGACGGTTCACCCTTTACCGCACACACAACATTCCCTGTCCCCTTTGCCGTTATCGGTAAAGAATGCAGTTTGCGTCAGGGCGGAAAACTTTGTGACATTTCCCCCACTATTGTTAAACTTTTAGAATTACAGCAACCCGAAGAAATGACAGGTGAATCAATAATTTTATAATAAATATCAAAAAATACGGCAAGAGTATTTCCTCTCGCCGTATTTTTTTACGCTAACGGTACTAATATCATAGTATTTTCTTTAAAACAGTTATCTTCTAACGAATTTATATTCATAATATCTTGAACACTTGCGTTATATGTTCTTGCAATATCCCAAACGCATTCGTTTTGATTAGCAAAATAAACCGTAATGGCGTGTCTTTGCCTTTTTTTAATCAACTTTTCGGTATCTACAGTCATATCGGTTATAAGCGAAATATTTGATTTTTCATAAGTGCAGGCATTAACCGATAAATCCGCCCTAAATTCAATGCAGTTTGGATTAAGTATTGTAAAACCGCAGGATTCAATTTCAATTTCGGGATTACATTCCATTTGATTTTCCGAAATATTAACGGGATATTTAAACTGGAAGTCAATGGGTTTTTCAAAAATTGATGCTTCGTTATTTTGGTTGCAAACAATTATTCCTGCCAAAACAGTACCGCAAATTAACATATTATCCTTTTCGAATTTAGTTATAACCGACTGAATATCACACCATAAATCTAAAACCGAAGAAATATTTTCGGAAATTTCTATATTCTTTTTTATATGTCCCGTTTCTTTAACATTTTTAATTATTTTTGAAAAAGAAACCTTATTTTTTTGAATTTGAGTTTCGTATTTCCGTGAAAAAGCGTCTTTAATTACCGTAATATCGTTTACACAGTAACTCTCGCACGAAATTAAAATTTTAGCGTTAAGCGCAAAACTGCGGTTTTCCCCGTTTTGCCAAACCCTCGGTTTAATTTCAAGATTTGATAAATCGGCTTTTGTCTCACATTCGCACATATCGGTTATGCCTTTAATATCTACAACCTGACTGAACGGTATGGTGGTTTTTACGGTTTGCGGTGTGGACTCACCCTCGCCTAAATACAAAATCACTACCGCCATATCCCCTTTTACCATAACCTTGTTATTAAGTATTTTACATTCCTTAACGGCGGGAAAAGCGTCATACCTTAAAATATTTTGAATAGCGGGGACTGAATTGCTAATCGGTATTTCTTCTTCAATAATAATGTATTTTTCGTTGTAACCCATAGGCACGGTTGCGGGGGCAGTACCACGCAAAATTTCTATATTACTGTCGTCAATATCCGAAATAATATCGTTACATTTGCGTTTAAACACCCTAATTGCAACAGTAAACGCACCGTGAATATCAACCTTTCTGCCCGTAACCGCACGGCAGTTAATATAGTCGCACTTGCACCTGCAAACTAAATTACCGCCTGCGAGGTCGGTATCGCTTTCAATTATTTTACTAAACGGATACTGGTATTCAAACGAGTTTAGTTTGTTATCCTTATCGCAGTAAAGAAGTGTAATGGTAACATTACCCTCCACCGTAATGTTGTTACCGTTTATTCCTTTAGAAGAAATACGTGCTACGGGTTTGCATTTAAAAATTTTTGAAATATCAGGGCAGTAATCAGGCAAAGTAAAATCAACGTCAACCGGTTGTTCGCAAAAATCTTCAAAAATGTTTTCATTTGCAAACACACTTGTTTTAAGACATTTGTTTTCCATATTATTATCCTCTCTTTAAAACTTTTTATTAAAGTTTATGAAATAAATGGAAATAATATGACGGCAAAAAGAGCAAATTAAAAAAGAGGGTGTTTTGCACCCCCTTTTTCAAATTTATACTTATTTACACATTTCACTTGCCAAAATTTCTATTTCTGCTTTTGAAGTGTCATTCAAAGCCGAAAGAATTTTTACACCGCTTTCGGCAAAGTTAAGGTTTTTACAGTTTTCCAACATACCTTTCATAGTCTTTGCGGCATTAGGCGCCCATGAACCGTTTTCAATTAACCCAACCGTTTTGTTAGAGAAGTTTCTCTCGGTCAAGTGGTTAATAAATTCACGCATAAACGGGAAAATATCGTTATTATATGTGGTTGTTGCAAGCACAACTTTACCGTAACGGAAAGCGTCTTCCACCGCTTCTGCCATATCACAACGTGCAAGGTCATTAACCGCAACTTTCGGACAACCGTTTTCAATCAGTTTTTCTTCCAAAAGTTCTACCGCTTTTTTGGTATTTCCGTAAACCGAAGTATAGCAAATAACTACACCGTCACTTTCAACCCCGTAAGACGACCAAGTGTTGTAAAGGTTAAGATAATATCCTAAATTTTCGCTTAAAATAGGTCCGTGCAACGGGCAGATTGCACCAATTTCAAATGCAGATAATTTTTTAATTAAACTTTGCACCTGTACGCCGTATTTGCCGACAATTCCAAAGTAATAACGTCTTGCCTCGCAAGCCCAATCTTCATCTGTGTCAAGTGTGCCGAATTTACCGAAAGCATCGGCAGAGAATAAAACCTTGTCCGTACTGTCATAAGTTACAATAACTTCCGGCCAATGTACCATAGGAGCGGTTGTAAAGGTTAGTGTATGTTTGCCGAGCGTTAGGTTGTCCCCCTCGGCTACTGTTATTCTGCGGTCAGAAAAATCTATACCGAAAAAGTTCTTCATCATTGTAAATGCTTTTGCGGAAGAAACAATTACCGCATTCGGATATGTATTCATAAATTCCACAATATTTCCGCTATGGTCGGGTTCCATATGCTGAACAATTAAATAATCCGGTTCTCTTTCTCCTGTAACGGTATTAATATTAGAAAGCCATTCGTTTGTAAAGTTTTTGTCCACCGTGTCCATTACGGCAATTTTTTCGTCCATAATAACATAAGAATTATACGCCATACCGTTTGGTACATCATACTGTCCCTCAAACAGGTCAATTTCACGGTCGTTTACGCCGATATAAAAAATGTCATTAGAAATATTCATTTTAAATTCCCCTTTTCTTACACTATTAACTATAACCATTATAACAAATTTTTTGCTATAATCAACCTTAATTT
>CAMFZK010000032.1 GCA_946006915.1 uncultured Clostridia bacterium | reverse complement strand
CTTTCACCTACCTTAGTAGTATAATCTTTTGGGTTTAAAAATATATATGAATTGTTTTTAGGGAGATGTTTTTGTGAATACTTTACTTTCGGTTTCGGTAGCACTTTTGGCCGGACTTTTAATGACACGTCTTTTCAAGCCATTAAAACTTCCTTCGGTTACGGCGTACCTTATTGCGGGTGTGCTTGTAGGCCCTTATTTTGCAGGAAGAATGGGTTTTAACGGTGTCGGTTTTACCTCGGCAGATGCCGTAACAAATCTTTCGCTCATTTCGGAAGTGGCTCTCGGCTTTATCGCCTTTTCAATCGGTAACGAGTTTCGTCTTGAAGACCTTAAAAAAACCGGTAAACAGGCATTTGTAATAGGTATTTTCCAAGCATTAGCGGCTACATTTTTCGTAGATTTAGCATTGCTCGGATTGCATTATCTAATGCCCGATGTTTTAACCTTGCCTCAACTGATTACCCTTGGTGCAATAGCCACCGCAACCGCCCCTGCCGCAACCTTAATGGTTGTACGTCAATACAAGGCAAAAGGTCCGCTTACCAAGTTGCTTTTACCCATCGTAGCGCTTGACGATGCGGTAGGTTTGATAGTTTTTGCCGTTTCTTTCGGTATTGCCAAAACCATTGTAAGCGGTACTGTGGATTTAATTTCAATTATCGTAAACCCAATAGTGGAAATTGTTTGTTCGTTAGCCGTGGGTGCTTTAATGGGTTGGGTTTTAACCTGGCTTGAAAAACTTTTCAACTCTAACACCAACCGTCTTAACCTAACTATCGGAGTTGTACTCTTAACCGCAGCCATTTCAATGCTTGAATTCCAAGTAGGCGGTGTTCATATTGCCTTTTCGCCCTTGCTTTCCTGTATGATGCTTGGTACGGTATTCTGCAACATTTGTCCTCTCTCGCACGACCTTATGGGTGCGGCAGATAAATGGACTTCGCCTTTGTTTGCCCTTTTCTTTGTTATAAGCGGTGCGGAACTTCAACTCGGCGTATTTAAAAGTTTGTGGATAGTAATTGTAGGCGTAATTTACATAATCACAAGATGTATAGGTAAATACTTGGGTACTTTTGTAAGTGCAAAAATCACAAGATGCAGTCCGCAGATTTGCAAGTACTTGGGTATAACCCTTTTCCCGCAGGCAGGTGTTGCGCTTGGTATGTGTTCTACCGCAATGCAGTTGGGCGAGCAGGGTTCGCTTATTAGAAACATTACCTTGTTTGCGGTACTTATTTATGAACTTGTAGGACCTTTGTTTACCCGTATGGCTCTTACCGCCGCAGGCGAAATTAAGCCGATTTCGGACGAAGTTAAACAAAGAAGACAAACCAAACTTGAAGCCGCAAAAAACAGGGAACAGTAATTTTACATTTTGTTAAAATTTTTTTAGTATTGTCTTAAAATGTTTATGGTTTAATAAACTTAGCAAATAGGGAACCGGTTGCAAACGGTTTCTGCTGCCGGGCAAATGCCCCGCATAATCCGACAGGTTGTTTTTTGTGCTAAAAACAACACCCATATTTGTATATTACTCGGGCGTGGTTCAAAATCGGGAACCGCGCCCGAGACCATTTTATAAACCTTGAATAAGTTTGTGTTGTATGTTATAATATACAAAACGGAGGGGAATTATGTTAGAGAGTATTATTGAAACCGTTCTGCCGTATATTATCGGCATTTTGGAAATAATGGGTATTTTTGTTGTGGCGTGGAGTGCCCTTAAAGCGTTTTGGGAATATTTGCAAAACACATTTTTCCACAAAAAGTTTGATTTGCAGTTTCATCTTGCAAACGGGCTTGCAACGGGACTGGAATTTAAAATGGCGGCAGAAATACTTAAAACCGTGCTTGTGCGTGAAATGAGCGAACTTTTAATTTTGGGTGCGGTTATTCTTTTGCGTGCGCTTTTAAGTTTTCTAATCCACTTTGAAATGCGTTCCACCAAAGAACATAAAGACGACGAAAAATAAACACACCCCCATCTGCCGATTTAGGCGGTGGGGGTGTGCCCTATATACATAACTAATCAGGACTTGTTTCAGTTTAGTATTGTTATAATTTCGGTTATAACACTTGTAATAACGGTCATAAAAAAGAAATAACCGCCCTGTCTGCAAACTGTGCGGTTAAATCTTTAATCAATTTTCTTTGAGGGCAAAACCGTCTATACGGTTTGCCTTATTTCACCTATATTATAGTACATATTTTCGTACTTGTCAAGCACCTTATGTTGAGGTGTTTTTTTATTTAAAAACTCAATAAATCTTCTTAAATTTTCGCCTCCCTTGTGTAAAGGGAGGTGTCATTTTTTAAAAATGACGGAGGGATTGTTTTACGCACAAATCAATATGCTCGCAAACACCCCTAAAATTTTGTTTAATTTCATTGTTTGGTATTCGTATTACTTTAAATCCGTATCGCTGAAGAAATTTTGTGCGTTCGGTATCTTTTAAATCCCCGACATCTTGATAATGTTGCGAACCGTCAAGTTCAATTATCAGTTTTGCTTTGGCACAGTAAAAATCAACAATATATTTACCTATAATTTTTTGCCTATTAAATCTTATAGGATATGTCCTCAAAAAATCATACCACAAATGGCGTTCCTCTGGTGTCATATTTTTTCGCAATATTCTGCCAACACCGATAAGCGATTTATTGTGTTTATATTCTATGACAATCCCTCCGTCTTTTGCTACGCAAAATCCACCTCCCTTTACACAAGGGAGGCATTGGTCTTTTTTAATTATAGTATACAAATTTATAAAAATCAATTATTCGTTATCTTACACTGCGTTCCGTCGTGCTTTATTTGGTAGTTTTCTTTATAAATCAAGTCGTCTATAAACACAAATTCATACCCCTCGTCTTTAAGGCATTTTAAAATAGTCGGCAGGGCTTCGGGGGTGTGGTCGGCATCGTTGTGAAACAGTACAATAGAGCCGTTTTTCACTTTACTTGTAACCCGTTTGCAAATGCCCTCCGGTGTGGCGGAATCTTTCCAATCTAAACTGTCAACATCCCATTGAATTGTGTGCATTTTAAGGGAATCCATAACCTCAATAAGTGCGTTGTCATAGTCGCCGTAAGGCGGACGTAAAAGGGTTGGGGTAACACCGGTTATTGCGGCGATTTTTTTGTTGCAACTTTCAATTTCGTCCCGCATTTGCTCACGGGAAAGTTGCGGCATATGCGGGTGGGTGTTGGAATGGTTTTGAATTTGGTGACCTGCGTCGGACAGCGCTTTTACCGATTCGGGATATTTATCCACCCAAGCACCCACTACAAAAAATGTGGCAGGCACTTTGTATTCCCCTAAAATTTTAATTAGTTGTTCGGTGTCATCGTTTCCCCAAGCGGCGTCGAACGAAATTGCTATTTGCTTTTTATCGGTTTCTACACAGTAAATCGGCAGTAACCGTTCCGTGCCGGCGGAAATTGTAACCGAGCCGATTACCGCAACCGCTATTCCCAAAATGAGAACAAGCAAGGTTGTAATTTGTTTTTTTGTTATTATAAAAAGTTTCATAAAATTCCCCTCCATACTATAAATATGGAAGACTGCCTGTACTATATGATAAAACAAAAACAGAGGGAAAGATTTACGCAAAAAGCGTTTTTCTTTCCCTCTTTTTAGCTCTAATCAAAAGCAAACATATTTAATTTTTACCGTTAAGTTTTTGGTCAATGGCTTTTGCGGCTTTTTGCAGATAGTCATTGTCAAACTCTTCAAATCTGCCGCTGTCCACAAGGCGTGACACCATAATATCAATAGGCATTTTGCCGAGCAACTCTACCCCGATTTCCTTTGCTACCGAATCGCTTCCGCTGCCGAAGATTTTAAATTCCTCACCGCATTCGGGGCAAACCACGTAACTCATATTTTCTATCATACCAAGCACGGGAATATCCATCATTTGCGCCATATTGTATGCCTTTTTAACAATCATAGAAACCAAGTCCTGCGGAGAGGTTACAATAACCGCACCGTCAAGCGGTAAACTTTGGAAAACGGTCAAGGGAACATCGCCTGTTCCGGGGGGACAGTCTACCAGCAAATAGTCAAGTTCGCCCCAAACAACGTCCTGCCAAAACTGTTTTACCGCGCCCGCAATAACAGGTCCCCGCCAAATAACGGGGGATTCCGCATCGGGCAGTAAAAGGTTAATGGACATTATTTTAATTCCCGTTTTAGTAGCAGCCGGGATAATGCCGAGTTCGTTTTGGTAAACCTTTGTTTCAATACCGAAGGTTTTTGGAATAGACGGACCTGTAATATCGGCATCCAAAATGCCCACTTTGTAACCCATTCTTTGCAAAAGCACCGCAAGGGTGGAGGTTACAAGCGATTTACCTACACCGCCTTTACCGCTTACAACCCCTATTACGTGCTTGATTTTGTTATGTTCATTTGTAGGAATGAGCAAACTTTCCTGCTTTCTGTCAGAGCAAGATTCACCGCAGGAAGAGCAGTTGCCCGAACAACCCTTTGTATTTTCAGCCATTTTTACAATCTCCTAAAAAATTTTAATATATTTCCATTATACCCCTATTTTTCTAAAAATCAACTAAAACCGAAAATGTTTATTCTGCGTTCACAAATGCGTCATACTGGTTGGCAATAGTCGCCCAAGTAACGGGTCCTACCGCACCCGAAACGTCTATTCCGTAAAGGCGCTGAAAAGCCGAAACCGCCGCTTCGGTTTGGTCGCCGTAATAACCCGTAACCGAAACCGACGGAATTTCGGGAATATTTTTTGCTATCAGTTGCAAATAGGTTTGCAAATCGCTAACGCTTTGGTTTCGCATACCCTTTGTTAAGAAAAAACCGGGGTAAAGTTTTGCGTTGTTACCCTGATACCCTTGGGGCAAAGAGGCAACCGTTTCGGTATAAATTTTTGTAATGGTATTCCAGGTTGCGTTATCCACTATTCCCGTAACCGGCAAGCCGTAAAACTGCTGAAACCGCTCTACCGCCGCCACCGTTTCGGGACCGAAAGTACCGCTTCTGGGTACCGGTTCTAACGCACCGTTAAAATAGGCGATAATGCTTAAATAATACTGCACCGTAGTTACCGGAATACCGCCCATTCCCGCCGAAACCTCATTAGCAAACGGCACGGTGGCTTCGGCTACCGAAATTCCCTCGCTTGATAAATCGGCAAGACCTTTTACACCGTTATAGTACTGCTTAATTTTATACCAGGTTGATTTATCCACCTCTCCGGTTTGGGGGAGGGAGAAAATTTCCTGAAACTTTCTTACGCTTTCGGTGGTATCTACTCCGAAAATGCCGTTTTCTTTTTCAATTTTGGGTATTGCGGGGTAATTTCTTGCAATTCGGTTAAGTTCGGTTTGCAAAATTCGTACATTGTTGCCTGCGTCCCCCTCTTTTATCGGCACACCGGGGTAGGATTCGGTTGTAAAGCCAACCGGTGCGTTTTCCACTATGCCGATATCATCTCCGTAATAGGTTTGCAAAATAGAAAAAGGGGTTTGACCTTCCTCTGCCAACTGCACCGTTCCCCATTGCGAAAGACCGGCACAAGTAGAGGTTGTGCCGTTGCAAAAGGCGGTAAAAAGGGGTTGTATACTTCCCTGACGCACCACGTAGTTGTTAAAAATTTGGTCAACTATGTATCCGATATTTTCGAAAATTTCCCTATCGGGTACAAACGCTTGGTCGAATTGGGTTGAATTTGTAATGTCAAAATCATATCCTCTTGCACGGTAATGTTCGGTGTAAACACGGTTCAAAGCAAAGGATATTATTGCGTAAATATTTGCCCTTAAAGCGTTTTCGGGCCAAGTTGGGTAAATTTCGCTTGATGCTACGTTTTTAACATAATCTATAAACGGCACGGTTACGTTTTGGGCGTTAGAATCCGGCGGACCTAAATGCACCGTTATATATTCGGGAATTATGGGGGTTAAAACTTCGGGCATAAATATCCTCCTTACAGGTCGTACTTTTCGGCTTCGTCGAAAATTTGCATTTCCATACCTTCGCCCGCTGTTTCTTTTAACAGCATATTGGAAGTTTGAATCGATGTTACTCCGCTGAAAACGGGAATGTTAAGGTGAATATTATCTATATACCCATCCGCTTCTACAAGCATATTGTAAACTGCGTAAGGGATTAGTTTGTTTTCTTTGTCAAGTGAAAGTGCCTTTTGCGGGGTAGGCAATTTAAAAACCTTTGTCCGTCCGCTTTGGTCTGTAAAGGCGGAATCTATTACGTTTTTGTTAGAATAGTCGCCCTTGAAAATTGTTACCTTTGCATTGGATACGGGGTACAAATTTCTAACCGTTGTAACCACCGCCAAAAGTCCGCCGGTTGGGGTTTCGGTTGTTTCTGTCACTTTTGGGTTTACTTCGGCAACCGCCTGCTTTACTTTGGCTTGCATTTTTTGCGACCTATACATTTTTAGCATTTCGTTTTTATATTTTTCTAATGTTTCTTTATCCATAAAACCACCTCTTTTCAGTTTATGCAACTAATAGGAGGCGGTTAAAATTTTTTGCCGATTATTTTAATTTTATACTGTAATCAAAGAAATTTAATGTCCCGTCGGACAGTTCTATTGCATTTCGGTATTCGCCGAAACCGATTTGGCGAATATTGCGGTAGGCGGTGCAAATGCTCCAAAAACCGAACAAAATGCAGCTGCTTACCACTGCCGAAATATACATTTTTCTTATAAATTCTTTCATTTTCTTCTCCTTTAATTTAAACTGTTTAAAAGTGTTACAAGCGCTTCCCCCACAAGTTCGGCAGAGTAGCACGCCTCCTCTAAGGTGTTTGCTTCTGTCCCGATTTCTATTAAAAGCGAGCCGGTGGTTAGTGACTGGTTGTACTTTTTAGACATTAAACTTAAAGGCCGTGCCAAAGTGGGATATTTTTGCTCTAAAGTTTGCTGTAATTTTAGTGCCAATTTTAAGTTTTCCTGCCAATTTGGGTGGTCTTTAATACTTCCGCTTTGACTGCCCATAACAAGCATAACCTGTGCCGCTTTTTTACCCTCTATTTCGGTGGAAAGTTTTACCTTGTCGCTGCCGCTTGAAACCGAATCACGGTGCAAATCAAGCACTATTTTAATGTCCTTGTACTTACTCAAATATGAATTTACCGTTTTAGCGCTTCTGCCGTAACTTCCCGTATATTCGGGGTAGTCGTGTTTTGTGGCGTCGTGCAAGGTGTTAATTCCCGCATTATTTAACCTTTCTGCCACAATATCGCCTATTTTAACCATATTTTTATTATTATCGGTTGTACGGCTTTTAAAACTTTCGGTGTAGAAATCCTCTGCGGTTTCCATAAAAGTTTCGGTGGTGTGGGTGTGCATTATTAAAACCTGCGGACTGCCCGACTTTTGAATTTTAAACTTAAGCGGGGCTTCTAACAAAGTTTTAATGTTTACATTAAGGTCTGTACTGTTTTTCATATAAACCTTGTTATAGGACTGGGGGGCAGAATAGGGCGAAATATATTTAGTTATAATTTTGCCCTTGACCGCCGTAGCGGACACTTGCGATGAGGAATTTGTGCTTAAATTTTCTTCTTTTGCGGTTTCCTGCGTGTTTTCGGCGGAGGGGGTTATATCTTCCTTAATATCAGAAAAACCGTTTTGAGGTAAAAAATAAGCAATTTCCTGCACATTTTCTGTTTTACCACTTTTTAAACCGCCAAAAAACGACATAGTTAAAACAAATGCACAAACAATATAACAAACCGCTAAACGCAAAATTCCCTTCTTTTCGGACATATTATCACCGATAAAATTTTATGCAATTTTTAAAGGAATTAGACCAAACTTAAAATTACATCTCTTTCGGTTTCGGGTTGCAAAAATACATTTAATGTTCTTGCCAAAAATTCGCTTACCTTTTCAATCAGCAAGTCGGCATCTTTTGGGGTTACAATCATTGAAAAGTCGGTTTCCGGCTCTTTTCCGGTCAATTCGTAAGCAATGGTTGCGGCATCTACCACGGTTGGAACACCTACCGCAATAACCGGCACACCAAGGGTTTTTTGGCTTAATTCTTTGCGGGAATTTTTAACCCCCGAACCGGGGGAAATGCCGTTATTACACAGTTGAACCGAAGAAAAAAGCCGATTTGTGCTTTTTGAGCATAGTGCGTCTACCGCAATTACAAAATCGGGGTTGACGGTTTTTACGGCACTTTCCAAAAGTTCCGAAACCTCTATACCCGTTTTCCCTAGAACATTCGGCACTATAACCGCAACACTTTTAAGGGAAGAAAGTCCTATTTTTTTTGCAAATTCTCCCGCAATGTGCCGTGTTGCCAGTATATTTTTTGCCACTTTAGGTCCCACCGCATCGCTTGTGATTTCGGTATTCCCGAGCCCCACAACCAAAATTTTTTCTCTTTTTTTCGGTAAAATTTCATCGAGTGCTTTAAAAAAAGCGGTTTCCAAATCGCAAAATGAGGTTATTTTGTCTATTCTTTCAAAATCTATTGTGTAGTATTTTTTACCTTCCTTTTCTAAAATGTAAGTGCTAATATCTCCCGTTTTTTCGCATTTTACGGGATTTTTCTCTTTTTCTATTGCAAGGTCGGTTCTAATGCTCATTTTTTATCCCCTTTTTTAATTAAAAAAGTTGCAAAACTGTATTAGATATGATATACTAATATAGATTTATTATACTTATATAAATATATTAAGGAGGTAAAAAAATGTCTGCAAACCCGTTGGACGAAATTTGGTCCGCTATTTGCGAAGAATGTAAAAAATCCATTTCTGAAGTTGCTTTTAACTGCTTTTTAAAAGATTTAGTTCCCGTTTTTTTAAGTGACGGCGAATTTACCATTTCCATAAATGACGAGTACAAAAAAGGTGTTATAGAACAAACCTACTTGCAAAAACTTAATGAGGCAATTAAAACCGTTATGGGGGTCCAAATGGTAGCCCGCATTGTGCTTGACGAAGACGAAGAAGAAATTTTAAAAGCCGAAGAGTTTAGCGAGGGTTTAAGTTTTGAAGACTTTTTTACCTTTAGTAACTTTATTGTCGGCTCTACCAACCGTTTTGCACACGCAGCGGCACTTGCCGTGGCAGAAGCCAACATTCCCCAAACCACATACAATCCGCTTGTTATTTACGGTCCTTCGGGGGTTGGTAAAACCCACCTTATGCTTGCAATAAAAAACCACATTAAGAAAAAATTTCCCAAAAAACAGGTGGAGTTTATTAGGGGTGAAGATTTTACAAACCAACTTATTTGTGCTTTACAGCAAGGTAATTTGGGACTTGGCACTATTGACGATTTTAGGAACAAATTCCGCAATGTTGACGTGCTTTTGATTGACGATATTCACTTTATTGCCGGAAAAGAACAAACCCAAGAAGAATTTTTTAACACATTTAACGCTTTGTGGCAGAAAAACAAGCAAATTGTAGTAACGCTTGACCGCCCGCCCAGGGAAATTAAAACCCTTGACGACCGTATTCGTTCCCGTTTTGAGGGGGGACTTTTTGCCGATATTACCCCGCCCGATTTTGAAACAAGGGTTGGAATTATTAACAAAAAGTGCGAACAGATGGGCATTACTTTAGAAGAAAACCTTGTTTTTTATATTGCCGAACATATTAAAGTTAATACCCGTCAGCTTGAGGGTGTTGTAAAAAAACTACAGGTTTATATTACTCTTCAAAAGAAAATACCGAACATTTCGGTTGTGCAGGGCTTTATTAGGGATATTATCTCGGACGATAAACCCGAACCGATTAAGATTGACGAAATTATTGTAGAGGTTGCAAAAACTTACAATGTTTCCCCGACCGATATTTTGTCCAACCGAAGAACCGCGTCCTTGGTTTTGGCTCGTCAGGTTGCTATGTATATTGCAAGGGAAACTACCGACCTTTCTTACAAATCTATAGGTGAAAGTTTTGCAAAAGACCACACTACCGTTCTTTACAATGTAAATAAGATTGAAGAATTTTTAAGGGACAGGCCCTACCAAAAGGAATTGGTGGACGATATTATTAAAAATTTGCGAAGCCGAAAGACGGGAAGTTATTACTGTCTCTTATACACATCTCCGAGC
>CAMFZK010000031.1 GCA_946006915.1 uncultured Clostridia bacterium | reverse complement strand
CAGATTTCAATTTGTTCTGTATTAGATATAAATTTAAATGAAATAGATTCTTTTTTTAAACCTTATATTACGTAACGCAACACAACGAGTAAAAACAATATCCGCAGCTAATTTACGGATTATGTTTTCCAAATTTGTTCACCCGAAACTTATTGCAGTAAACGGCACAATGTTCACTTAAAGTTTTTTATATCTGGTACTTTCCAGAATGCAACATTGTAAATTACCCCTTAATTTAAACGACAGGCGGTACTGTCACGTAACTTCATTTCTACCGTTTACGCAGACAAATTAGCTATCTGCTTCTTAATAAGCAACTTCACTTCGGCAGTTTTGGTTCTGCACTAAGTATATGCCCTTAGCATCGGAAATTGTTTCGGGAACATGGCAATTTAAGTAATTTGGTTATTGCAACCATCCCCTTTCATTGCCATATAAGGCATTGACATTATAACAGAAAATTGGGATATTTTCAACCTTTTTCAGAACAATTATTCGTAGATGGGGGGATGGAATGCAGACGGTGTTGCCGCTACAATTGAAGAAATTACAAAACGAGCGCAAAGAATGTTCCCTACCAAAAAAATTCTACTGTTACCTTTGTAATTCTTCTTTAACTTCGTTAATCCATAACAGTAATTAAACGCAAGTAAACAAGAACATAGTAGGAGGTGAAATTATGCCTAAAGCATATTTAACATTGGAAGAAAGGCGTAAAGCCGAGATAGAACGCATCGAAAAAGCGGAAAACTTTAATATTAGGTCAATATTGCGGGATAAAATCAGAAATAATTTAGGGTATGAATACATAGCTGAAAAAACAAAAATATCTAAAGTTACTATCGACAAAATTGTAAATCACCCCGAACTTGCAAAAGTAGCACAATTAAGGGCGGTGTGTGCCGCAGCGAATGTACCGCTTGCGCTTTCTGTTAATGCGGAACAGGAATAAAAAAACCGCCTTAGGAACGGCAGTTCCAAAAGGCGGCAAACAAGAAAAGATTAACTATATTATAACAAGAAAGGATAAAAAAGTCAATGAATAGTTTTTTGTACATAGACGGAATTGTATTACTAATAACAATATTTTTATTTTTAGTGCTTATTTTATCGTCCATTGCGTTGGTTTGCTCCAACATTCGGTTAGAAAATGAAAACGACCGATTGAGGAATATAATTAAAAAAATCGAACCAAAATCAAATATTTGTTCAGACAAAAATTACAAGGCAACCTTCAAAGTACCGGATATTGATGAGGATTATCACGATGTAATGAATAAGTCCGAGTTAGGCGGTGAGGGTAATGTATAGGTGTAATGTTTGCGAGGCGGAATTTTCGGAACCTAAAACAACAAAAGACCCCGTACCTTACGGCAGCAGGGAAGTAACGTATCCCGGTGTATCGTGTTGCCCATTTTGCGGCGGTGATTTTGAAGAAGTGCAAATATGTGAACTATGCGGAGAAACTTTTACCGAAAGCAAGCACAACGGTGTTTGTGACAGTTGCATAAGCATAGTCGTGAACAGACATTCAGAACTTTTGAAGACTAATTTTACACCGTTTGAAATTGCGATTTTAAATAGCGCTTTAGATGGGAGGAATATTCAGTGAGTAACACATTATCGGTGTACCGTCAATTAACGGGAACACCCGCAAATATGTTTGAAGTGTTAAAAAGAGAAATAGGACTTCGGACAAACTGTATTCCTTTTGCAAACAAGGCACAGACTGCCTTAAAAACCTTGCCGAGACTTTCGGAAGCTGAAGCAACCCAAGCCGCCAACGTCTTTTTAGATAACTTACAAACTTTAAACCAAGGCGGAATAACTGCCGAAGATTATGATAAAGTGGATTTTGTCAAACGTGGAAAAACCATAACCATATCCGCAAGGGTTGAAGCGTTCTACCGTGCGGCGGCACGCAAGGGTTACAGGATTACCGACAGTATTATTGCCGTTCCGAAAGAAGACTGCGATACAACCTATTTTAAGGAAGAAATAACGGCAAACGGTAAAATTGTTTATGTGTTAGAGGATAAACGAATAAAACCCGACCGACAGATTACCGCTGAACGGATAGCGAACGGTTATTTCGGTAAATTTATTTGCCGTCTTACAGTGTTTAATATTAAAAACGGCTCACAGTTTATGTCGATATGTGAAATGTCCAACAAAGAAATGCTGGATATAGCAAATACAAGCGAGCAGGGTATATATAAATCACAGTGGGTAGAGTATACAAGGCAAAACGGTACTATCGGTAAAAAGAAAGTTATATCTAAAGAATTGTGTACTGACGGATTCTGGTATAAGTGGACAGGCGAAATGGCAAAAAAGACCATAATACGAAGAGCGTTAAAGCGTGTTAAGGAAGTTTTGCCGGAGTTACAAGAGACTATATATGCCTTTGAAAAGGAAGAAGAATACGCAGAACCCGAATACACTCCGCCAAAGGTTGACTTTGAAATACCGATGGAAACGGTGAATGTTGATTTATATAATCTTACTCCCGAACAAGTAAACGAATGTTCGGAAATGCTTTCTCTTTTTAAGGCGAACCCGAAATTGGCGGTAGATAAAGCGAACGAAATAAAGGCATTGCTTGAAAGCGGTGTAGATAAACAAGAGGTAATTAACACCCACTACGCAAGTATTATTTGTGTTCTTAAAGGCAAGACCACTTCCGAGATTATAGGTCCTTGGTTTAAGGGGGATAAAAATGCTAAATAAAACAACTTTAAAGCAAGGTACGCTCGAATGGGAAAAAGCAAGAGAAACAAGAATTGGCGGAAGTGAAGTTTTTGATATTGTCCGTTATTATGCAACGGATGACGAACTTCAAAACTGCGGAATAAATGCCGAAGATTTTAAAAGCGAAAAGCCGTATACAACTGCCTGGGCTTTATACCACAAATTAAGAAAAGACGGGATATACCAAAAAGAAGATTTAGAACCGGAGTTTGCCGAATACGGCCACGCCGTAGAACCTTACGGGTTATATGTTTTGAATACCGGCAGAACCCGAAAACTAAAAAGCGGTGAAGTTTACGCCAACGACCGACTTATTGCAAGTTTGGATATTAGCGGAATAAGTGAAGAAGTTGATGTAAGGCCGTTTAATTACGGTGCGGGGTTTGTGCCTAAAGGCAAAAAATTTGTGTGTGAGCAAAAGTCAATGATGCCGAAGATGATAAAAAACGGATTGCCGTATAAGTACATAATACAGGCGCAGTATCAACTTATTGCCAGTAAAGCGGATTTTTATATTCTTCAAATAATGGTATTAGAGGAAGACACGGTTTTTTTGCGAGGTAAAATAACGCAAATGCCAAAGAAAAAGCGGTGTGAATACCTAAAAGACAAAATGAGCGTTAATATGATTTATTTTGCAAACAACCCGCATTTAGCGGCACTTATTGATACCTGTTTAAAACGCTTTTTCTATGATGTAGACCATCTAAAAGAGCCAAAAGCGTTTATTTCAACCGACACACCGAAAAACATTATTGAAAGTATAAGAATTAACACTTGTTACAATAAAGCGCTTACGCTTACTTATGATTTATCCGAATACGCAAGGTTAAAAGCCGAAGCGGATGAGGCGGAGCAAAAGAGAAAATTCGAATTGCAAAAAATAATCGGACAGGCAAAGGAATATAACGCAAGCAGATTTAAAAGCGAAGACGGTAAATATACAGGAAGTTTTACGGCGGCGGGTGCGTTCTTGCTGAAAGAGAGGGAAATATAATGGCTGAAATCAAATTAAGACCCTACCAAGAACAAGCGGTGCAAAATGCCGTGGAAATGCTTGCGGAACGTGGAAATTCTCTTATAGTTGCCGGCACAGGGGCAGGAAAAACAATTATGATGGCGGCGGCAATAGGAAGATTTGCCAACGGATTTTATGCGAAACATAAACGCAGGCCGCACGTATTGGCGTTGGTTCACAGAACCGAAATACACAGTCAAAACCGCACAAAGTTTGAAAAGGTTTGTCCCGAACTTGCCACAAGCGAGATAACGGCAAACCGTAAAAGTTTACACGGTTATGTTCATTTCGGAATGGTGCAGACTGTAGTTAATTTATTGCCGGAATTTGCCGCCGCAAACAGTTATTTTGACCTTATTGTAATTGACGAGGCACACCACTCCAAAGCAAGCACTTACGAGGACATTATAAATTGGAACAAGCAAGGCAACCCCGATGCCTGTTTGCTTGGGGTTACCGCCACTCCTAACCGGGGGGACAAATTACCTCTTATTGAACTGTTTGAC
The DNA here is from genome assembly GCA_946006915.1 of uncultured Clostridia bacterium. Lineage (GTDB taxonomy): Bacteria > Bacillota > Clostridia > Oscillospirales > Acutalibacteraceae > UBA737. Next base: position 5,841 of record CAMFZK010000031.1, on the reverse strand, counting down.
AACTTCAACCAAATAACAACCCGATTTTTAATTGACAGTCATTACCTTGTAAGACCTAAATTTATCGACTTAACCCCTACTTTTCATCACGATGAGGGCGAAGAGTTAGGGCATTTGGCAAAAAACTGTAAATTGGATGACATTTTCGGCCGTGAACTTATTAAAAAACTGTGCGAGGAATATTTAAGGGTTAAAGAAAAAGGAAAAACAGTTATATTTGCACCTTCTCACGAATATTGCATATTTATTTTCGATACTTTAAAAGAACTCGGAAGAAATCCGGCATATCTTTCAAAAGGACTTGACGAGGTCACAAGAAAGCAAACGCTTGAAAGTTTTGAAAACGGCGAATGTGACGAACTTATAAACGTGGATATTTGCACCGAAGGGTACGATTACCCGGAACTTCGCAACGTTGTTGACTTTGACACTAACGGTACGCAGGGGCAGTGGATACAGAAGGTCGGAAGAGTACTTAGGACCGCACCGGGTAAAACAACCTGCACCGTAATAGAATTCGGCGGAAATATTAAACTCTACCCGGACGGCGTGGAAACAGACGTTAATTTAAACGGTGTTATCAAAAAACCGAAAGGCGAACATTTAACGGCAGATGAATTATTCAAGCCGAGAGAGCAAAAAGAAACGTCCACAAAGCAATATACCGAAGCAAACGAACAACGATACACACCCTATAACCCACCGCAATGTTTTGAAACTGTGCTTGATAACGACTATGGCATTGTGCTTGTTGCCTGCGGTGACAGTAAGGACTTTATATTATTGAACAGAGAAAATGAATATACCGCATTTTACGGCAATAAAACGTCACTTACAGAATACGCATCCGGTGAATTTGAAACGTTGATTAAAAAAGGTATTGAATTTGTAGGCAATGTAACAAAACCCGATAAACCCATAAGTGCATTGCAAGTTTCTCTTTTGGCTCCCGAATATGCCACAACCGCAATGGATTGGTACGGTGCTAATTGCCATATATGTTGGAAAGTTTGGAAAGGGGAAATTAGCGAATGTTTGAAAAAAAGTGCAAAATAAAAGAACTAATGCTTACAACAGACGGCAAATGCGCTGTTACGGTAATTCTTCCCCGAAGTTTCCTTGAGCAGTATGACGAATACAAGGACAAAGATTTAAGGTTAAAACTTTGTCCCTGGCGGAACAAGCGAAGTAAGGATGCCAATGCGTATTTTTGGGAATTATGCGGTCAACTTTCGGCTAAACTTAATATCCCGCCCCGGGACATATACCGAATACTTGTTAAAGAAGTCGGGGGTAATTACGAAGTTACGCCGATTAAAAACGAGGCGGTAGACAGTTGGGTTGAAGTTTGGGAAAGCCGTGGAATAGGTTGGGTTTGTGAACCGTGCGGTAAAAGCCAAATAGACGGATATACAAATGTTATTAACTATTTTGGTTCTTCGGAATATGATACGGCGCAAATGTCCCGTCTTATAGGTTTAATTATACAGGACATATACCGAATACTTGTTAAAGAAGTCGGGGGTAATTACGAAGTTACGCCGATTAAAAACGAGGCGGTAGACAGTTGGGTTGAAGTTTGGGAAAGCCGTGGAATAGGTTGGGTTTGTGAACCGTGCGGTAAAAGCCAAATAGACGGATATACAAATGTTATTAACTATTTTGGTTCTTCGGAATATGATACGGCGCAAATGTCCCGTCTTATAGGTTTAATTATACAGGAATGCAAAAACAACGGCATAGAAACCGCAACACCGAGTGAATTGGCTTTACTCAGTGATAGCGGATAAAAGAAAGCAGGGATAAAATGTTTAATTTAGTTGTGTTAACGGGGCGGCTTACCGCCGACCCCGAACTTAAAACAACACAAAGCGGTGTTTCGGTCACTTCTTTTAGCATAGCAGTAAACCGACCGCATCGAAAAAACGAAGAACAACAAACTGATTTCATTAACATTGTTGCTTGGCGACAAACAGCGGAATTTGTAACAAAGTATTTTAAAAAAGGCAGTCTTATCGGTATTGAAGGTTCTATTCAAGCCCGAAAATATACCGATAGCAACGGCAACAAACGAACTGTGTTTGAGGTTATTGCAAACAATGTGCAGTTTGTTGAATCTAAACCAGATAACGGCAGAACCGAAACCACTCTTCCCGATTTGGGCAGTGATGAGGATTTACCGTATTAAGGAGTGAAAAATATTGGGTCGTTCATTTAAGAACGGGCTTGAAAGTTTTTTGCTTGACACAAATACCGATAATCTTATCGAATTTCAAATTATCCAAGCCAAGCACGGTTTAGTAGGGTTTGCCATAATAATTAAATTATGGCAAATGCTCTATGGCGGCAACGGTTATTACTGCGAGTTTAATGAACTGATATCCACAATTAAATCCGCACAGTGGAGTTGCGTAAAATATCCGATTACAAAAAAGGACGTTGAAGAAATAGTAGACGAAATTGTAGAACACGGATTTTACGATAAAGAAATTTATAAGAAATTCGGCGTTTTGACTTCCAAAGGAGTGCAACGAAGATACTTTGAAGTTGCCGAAAGAAGAAAACGGGTAGACGTAAATAGCGACTACCTCTTGTTAAGCATACCCGAATTGCCCGAAAATGTTTACATAAACGGAATAAATGTTAACATAAATCAAAAAAATGCTAACAACAATTCCACAAGGAATGGAAGGAATGGAAGGAATGGAAGGAATGGAATGGAAGAGAGAGGAAGCGCCCCCACCCTGACCGACATTAAGCGTTTTTGTAAAAAGGAAAAATTAAGCATAAACCCCGAGAAATTCTTTTATTATTACAATTCCAAACTGGGCGAGATTGATTGGAAAGCCAAGGCAAGGGAATGGCAAGCGACCGAAAAAAGCGCCGACACAACCGGCACAAAATCCGCCTATGACCTTGATAAATTCGAAAAAATGCTGAATAGCAAGGATATTTAAGGAGCAAACAATGAAATTTATAATACCTTTGCCGCCTGTAACAAAGAAAAACAGCCAAAGAATAGTTACGGTTAAAGGCAGAAAAGTTGTTTTACCGTCTCAAAGTTATGTTGATTATGAGCAACAGGCGGGTTGGTTTTTGCCACGTCTAAATAACCCGATAAACGAGCCGGTTAATATTAAGTGCTTATTCTACATGCCGACACATAGGCGGTGCGATTTAACCAATCTGCTTGAGGCGATAGATGACGTACTTGTTAAATACAAAGTGATTGAAGACGACAATTTTAATATCGTTCAGTCGCATGACGGTAGTAGGGTTTTGTACGACAAATTAAACCCACGAACCGAAGTTGAAATAATAAAATCAAAAGAAGGATAACAATGAAATTAAAAAACAAAACAGAAAGAGAAAACTTTTTGAAAAATTATAAATCTTGGGAATTGTTTAAGGAAATTCCCGAAATTGAAATTAAATTATACCGTTATGTGTTTCCGAACGGTACGGCAATAATAGCCACCGAACACGCTATATTTACGTATGACCGATTTGAAAGCGGACGAAATTATTACAAAAAGATAACTGCGGTAAAATATCACTTAATTTTAAGCGAAACGGACAGTTATAATGGTACAACATTCTTTAACGAATATAAATTCTATAACCCTACTGGGGACTGTTTGAGTGCAATTATTAGATATCTTACTGTAAGTAGACCGGAAGTATGAAACATAAGTCGGATTATTTGATCGGCCGCAGATGTTTTGATTTCCTACGAACCGAAGTTGAAATAATAAATGTTAAATGAAAGAGGTTATTAAAATGGATACTAAACAATTAGAAACATTAACCGCTAAATTTTGTGATGAATATTGCAAATTTCCTTGTGAAATTAAAGAACAAGAAGATTTAGAAAAAATTTGTAATGAATGTCCGATGAATGAATTATTTAACCTTTTACCGCCTGCGCCGAAGAAATGTAAAAAGTATAAAGATGTGTGCGGTTGCGGTGTTCCGGTGTTTCCACATCAGAACTACTGCCCGGATTGCGGACGTGAATTAAATTGGGAGGCGTAATTTTGAGTGAGATTTCGGAGCATAAAAAATCAAGAATATTTAACAAATGCGGCGGGTGTAACGAGGATTGTTTCAACTGTAAAATATCCCGACTGTTATAAACCCGCAATAGTTTTAAAAAGAAAACCCAAGAAAAGAGGAAAACAAAATGGTAACTAACGGAGTATTGACATTATCCTGCATAGGCAGTTTTTTAGCGGGAGTGATAGTAACTTTATTTATAATCGCACTTGTGAGCGCTAACGGGAGGGATTGATATGGCATACATAGACAAAAAAGCAACTATAAAAGAATTAGAAAAAATGCCTGCATATTTTGAGAGTGGCGATATTCGATATGGGATTATAGTTGCGATTGACATAGTTAAGAAACAAGCACCCGCCGCCGATGTGGTGGAAGTTGTTCATTGTAAAAACTGCAAACATCTAATGTTTTCCAATTGCTACGGTGAATGCTCAAAAGGATATATGGGTATTGTTTCGCCTAATGATTTTTGCAGTAACGGCGAGAGAAAGGACGGGGAATAATGAAATCAGTTTTAATAAGCATACAACCTTATTGGTTATTCCTTATCATAGCAAAAACAATGGGTTGGGATATCGACAAAGAAAAAACGATAGAAGTCAGAAAAAACTATCCCAAAGACGAAAATTGGGACAGAAAAGCAAAGATATATTGCAGTAAAAACAAACAGTCTTTTGCCAAAATACCAAAAGAATATCAACCTTTAATGGAAAAGTTTTTAGGCAAGGTCATAGGCAAGTTTGTGTGTGACACGATTATAACAGACCGCACATTCGGTCACGACCCGATATTTAATGCACTTTCCTGTATGAGTGACGCAGAAATTGCCAGTTATTGCACCGAGAATGAAATGTACGGTTGGCATATCTCCGACCTTAAAATCTATGACACACCGAAAGAGTTGGGAGAGTTCTATACAGATTCTTGCATAAATTTTAGAACGGGTGAATGTGTTTCTCCTACAAATAAGTGTGTTTATCTAATTCATAACTCACAGGGAGATATTCAACCTTGCATAACAAAATTAAAAAGACCACCTCAAAGTTGGTGTTATATCGAAAGCGAGGTATCGGAATGAATTTTGAGGAAGAATTAAAAAATCGTGTAAAACACGAAATTATGGAAGCAATAAACGGCGCAGGTATAAAAGCGGTTGTTCGTGAAAAAATCGAAGAATTAGGGGAAATGTCAAAAGATGATATGAAAAATTTAATTACAAACTGTGTAGATAGTTATGCAAGGTCTTTTGACATTGAAAAAATGGTTGATAATCGTGTTGAACAACTTGTTGAGTGCCGTGTAAAAAATGCGGTAAACGAAAGCCTTAAAAACTATATGGATAGTACATATAGTTTTACGAGTAAGCCAAATAAATTGCTTGATAACCTTGTTTCAGAGGAACTTAAAAAGCAATATGAAAAAAATTACAAATTGAAAGTTGTTATAGAAAGAGGTAATACCGAATGACAAATGAGGAAGCAATTAAAGTATTAAAAATATTATTCAGTGAACACGAACTGGATTTACCTTGTCAAGATTCGTTAGCAGTTAGAAATATTGCTATCTCTGCCCTTGAAAAGCAGATACCGAAAAGTGCCGAACACGAGGACGGAGTATGGAGCATATGTCCTTGCTGTGGAGGGAGTGTGTGCAACGATACGGAACACGCAGTTAATAAAGAAGTATCATATTGCGAACATTGCGGACAGGCTATTGATTGGGAAAATAGTGAATTGGAGTGATACCGAATCTGTCTCTTATACACATCTCCGAGCCCACGAG
>CAMFZK010000030.1 GCA_946006915.1 uncultured Clostridia bacterium | reverse complement strand
AGCATATATTTGAAAAAACCGAGTATTTTTTAAGGTCAACGGCGTTTAGTGTTACTCCCAATGCCGTCATACCCCAAACAAACCCAAAAAGCACCCAACCGAGGGCGGTGTTATACTCCCTTAAAGAACAAAGCGCCAAAGGGGTGTAGGTACCGGCTATTAGCACAAAAATCGCACAATGGTCCATAACCTGAAAAACCTTTTTTGCGGTGGGGGGAACAAGACCGTGATATATGCTTGACATTGTGTATAAAATAATCATAGAAAAGCCGTAAATAAATGCACTTACAACCTGATAAGCATCGTGATTTAAAAATGCCCTTACAATGCAAAGGGATGCAATGGCAATACCCAAACCGCCCCCTACAATGTGCGAAACCATATTAAAAATTTCCTCACCCTTTGTGTAAGGCGGTAAAATGCGGTCCTTTAATTTAGTGCGTTTCATATATGCTCCTTTTTTGTCGAATTTTGGCAAAATGCTTTACATAATTTTTTTGCGTATTATTGACTTATTAACACTTTTTCAACTTATTAACATAGTTATCCACCGAAAATTAGCGGTAAAAGCCCCTTTTTATAGCCAATACGGTGCAAAACTGTTAATATTTCGGTGGATAAGTCTAATAACTTTTTGAGTTTAATTGGTTTACATAACTTGCGTTTTATGCAAATTTTCGGTCATTTATGCGAACGAAAATTACTGTTTTTGAAGCAGTTTATCCATAATATCCGGTCCGTGTTCCACAAAAATTCCGGTAGCGGCGGCGTTCTTTTCGGTAAAAGATTCCACTCCGCCGAGTTTCTTTCGGCTGTCATAAAGCAAATAAGGAACGGGTTCGCTCGAGTGGGTTTTAATGTTAAGGGGTGTGGGGTGGTCAGGCATAATTAAAATCCTGTAATCGTCACCGCAGTTATTAAGGTATTGGAGTACGGTTTTAAAGGCACGGCTTTCAATCAGTTCAATGGCTTTAACCTTGTTTTCGGGTTCACCTCGGTGTCCGCATTCGTCGGGTGCTTCAAAATGAAGGTATACAAGGTCTGTGCCGTTTTTGAACGCCTCAATACCTGCCTTTGCCTTGCCTTCAAAGTTAGTGTCAAGATATCCGGTACTGCCTATAACTTCGGGGGTTTGCATACCGGCACAAATGCCAATACCTTTAAGTAGGTCAACCGCACTTACAATAGCGCCCTTAACCCCGTTCTTTTCATAAAAGTTTTCCAAAACGGGTTTTCTGCCTTCGCCCCAAAGCCAGATTGAGTTTGCCTCGTTAAGCCCTTTTTTACGTCTTTCAAGGTTTACGGGGTGGTCTTTTAGAATATCGTAACTTTTTTTCATAAGTTCGATTAAGGGTTTGGCGTTTTGGTTGTCGCTTAAATATTCACCTATAACCTTACCGCTTATATCGTGCGGGGGAACCATATTGCCAAGTTCGGTTGTGCCGTTACTTACAACCAGACAATGGCGGTAACTTACCCCGCCGTAGAACTTGTAAATCTCGTTGCCCAAGGTTTCTTCTACGGTTTTAATAATTTCGTGTGCCTCTTTGGTGGAAATATCACCTGCACAGTAGTCAACCATAGTTTTGTCTTGGTAGTTTTCCTCGTCCGAAAGGGTTACAATGTTGCAACGCAAAGCAACGTCGGTATCCTTTAAATCAACACCTATTGATGCGGCTTCAAGCGGTGAACGGCCGGTATAACAAACATAAGGGTCATACCCCAAAACCGAAAGGTTTGCAACGTCACTGCCGGGTTTCAAGCCGTTTCCGACTGTACGGCAAAGACCGACTTCGGCATTTTTTGCAAGCGAGTCAATAATCGGTTTATTTGCAAGTTCCATTGGGGTTTTTCCGTTCAGTGCGGGGTTTTCGGTGTCTGCCATACCGTCGCACAGTAATACTAAATACTTCATAATAAGACCTTCTTTAAATATATTATGCTTATTATAACAATTAAACCGTATATTGTAAAGAAAAAACACTTTAATTTTTTTCGGGTTTAAGGTATGCTTGTGCTACAATAGTGACAAATTTGTATTATAGCATAGCTATTTTAATTTGCTCAATCACGCTCAATATTTGCTTTTTGGGAATTATCGCATCAAATCCTTCTCAACATCGGAATTTGATAATTTGGAACAGGAAATTAGGTGATGCAGGAATAATCGTGACACTTTTGTCGGAGTAACTGCTTAAAAACAGAGTTGTCTTGTGGTTTCAGGATAACTCTGTTTGCATATAACTTGAAAACATCAGTAAAAAATGCTATATTAAATGTTAAGAAATACTTGTCACAAATTACACCCATTGCCTCCCTCTGACGAGGGAGGTGGCAAAACGAAGTTTTGACGGAGGGAGAGAAAATGAAAGAATATAATAAAGCAAATATCCGTCTTGCAAAAGTTTTAAGAAAAAATATGACACCTTGGGAACGAAAACTTTGGTATGAGTTTTTAAGATATTACCCTATAAGGTTTCAACGGCAAAAAGCGATTGGGAATTACATTGCGGATTTTTATTCTGCAAAAGCAAGGATTGTTATTGAGCTTGACGGCGGAGATCACTATACCACAGAACAGACTGAAAAGGATATAGTTCGTACAAAAGAGTTAGAAAGTATGAATTTAACAATTTTAAGAATTTGTAATTTAGATATTGATCGTAATTTTAGCGGTGTATGTGAATATATAGATTTAACTGTTAAAAAATCTCTCCCTCAGTCAGCTTCGCTGACAGCTCCCTCGTCAGAGGGAGCCAAGGGCTGAATTTATTCCCTATTTGACACAAGCGTATTATAAATAAGAGGTGATATTCGGTGCAAACAAATATAAAGGGCGAAATTTTATCCCCCGTGGGGTCTTTTGAAATGTTAGAAGCCGCCGTAAAAAGCGGTGCAGATGCCGTTTACCTTGGTGCAAAGGATTTTTCGGCAAGAAGAAATGCCCAAAATTTCACAAAGGAAGAAATGAAAAAAGCAGTCGAATATTGTCATATTAGGGGTGTTAGGGTTTATTTAACCCTTAATATTCTGCTTAAAGACGACGAATTGGAAAAGGCGTTTTTACTGGCTAGAGACGCTTACAATATGGGAATAGACGGCATTATTGTGCAGGATTTAGGGTTTGCGAAAATTCTTAAAGATTATCTGCCCGAACTTCCGTTACACGCATCTACGCAAATGTCGGTTCATTCAAAATCCGCTTTGCCGATTTTAAAGCAACTTGGGTTTACACAGGTTGTAGTATCCCGTGAAATGGATAAAAAAGATTTAGAAGAATTTTGCAAAGAAGCGGAAAAATATAATATAACGGTAGAAGTTTTTGTGCACGGGGCGCTTTGTATGTGCGTTTCGGGGCAATGCCTTTTGTCGGCGTTTTTGGGTTCACGCAGCGGTAACAGGGGACTTTGTGCAGGGCCTTGCCGTTTGCCCTTTAAAGTTAAGGGCGGTACAGGGTATGATTTAAGTTTAAAAGATTTGTCACTCTTGGAATATATAACCGAACTTTACGGTATGGGGGTGAGGTCTTTTAAAATAGAGGGACGGATGAAACGCCCCGAATATGTTGCCGCCGCAACCTATGCCTGCAAACAGGCGCTTTATGACGGTGGGGTAGAAAAAAATCTTAATGAGACTTTGCAAAATGTATTCTCCCGCTCGGGGTTTACCGGCGGATATTACCAAAACAAACTCGGCAAAAGTATGTTCGGTATCAGAACTAAAGAGGACGTAATTTCAGCCGATAAAGCATTCCCGCTTTTGCATGAACTTTACAGAAAAGAGCGGAAAAGTGTAGCGGTGACCATAAAAGCCGAAGTTTTAAAAAATAAACCAATATCGCTTACCCTTTCGGACGGCAAAAACACCGTAAGCGTAAGCGGCAATTTACCCCAAACCGCCAAAACCAAAGCGGTAACCAAAGAAGACATAACCAAAAACATAACAAAATTAGGTTCAACCCCGTATTATCATACCGATTGTGAAATATCGCTTGACGGGGGACTGTTTGTTCCGTCGGGCGAACTTAACGAATTAAGGCGAACCGCCTGTGAAATGTTGGACAGTAAACGTGCAGAAGTAAACCACCCGCAATCTAACGCCGAATTTAAATTAAATAAAACAAAAAGTGGTAAAACCGAAGTACCTAAAATTTATATCAGGGTGGAAAACAAAGACCAAATTCCAAGCAGTTTAAAGGGAATTTCGGCGGTTATTGTTCCGCTTGAAAAGGATTTTGAGCCCTTTTTTGGGGTAAAAAACATTGTGGAAATTCCACGTGGCATTGTAAGTGAAACAAAAATAGAAAATCGGCTTAAAATATATAAGCAAAAGGGCTTTAACACCGCCCTTTGCGGTAATATTGCCGCCGTTACAATAGCAAAACAAAACGGTTTTGAAGTATTAGCGGACACGGGACTTAATGTTTTAAACAGTTTTTCACTTAAAACTTTAAGCGAACTTAATATTAAAAGCGCCGTTTTATCGGCGGAAATTTTGTTGGAGGACGTAAAGGAATTAGATAATGAATTGCCAAAGGGTATAATAAGTTACGGCAATATTCCGCTAATGCTGTTTAAAAACTGCCCTGTAAAAAACGGTACGACCTGTAAGGAATGTAAGCAAAACGGCAGTATTACCGACCGCAAAGGGACTGTTTTCCCCGTGCGCTGCCGAATGGGTTACAGCGAACTTTTAAATTCGGTTCCCATTTGCCTTTCGGATAAACAGGATTTACTTTCTTCACTCGAATTTCAAATTCTTTATTTCACAAAAGAAACAAAGGAACAAACCGAAAAAATAATAGCCGATTACACTTACAAAAACCCGCCTGAAAACAAATATACAAGAGGACTGTATTTCAGGGGAGTTATGTAATATTTCCCAAGAAAAATAGCAAACATTAACCTGTGTTAAATAATTGACAAAAAGGTATTTATTGCAGTATAATAAATAAAAAATGAAAGGTATATGATTATGGCTTTTAAACTTAAAGGTGTACACGTTCCCCATAATAAAAATACAGCAAATATGCCCCCTGTCAGAATGACAAACGTTAAAACCGTAACTTTACCTACCGTAATGCATATCGGCGCTCCCGCAGTGCCGGTTGTTAAAAGCGGAGATAAGGTTTTTGTAGGCACTCTTGTTGCCGAACAAAACGGTTTTGTTTCTTCGCCGGTTTATTCAAGCGTTTCGGGTACTGTTAAATCGGTTTCGGAAGTTTTGCTTTCAAACGGCAGTAACTCTCCCGCAGTTATAATCGAATCGGACGGCGAAATGACTGCCGACCCCAACATTACAGCCCCTAAAATTGAAAGTTTGGCAGATTTAAGCGCCTGCTTAAAGCAAAGCGGTATTGTAGGTCTCGGCGGTGCGGGATTTCCGACTTACGTTAAATTCGGCACGGCGGAAAAACCGCTTAATATAGAATACCTTGTGGTAAACGGTGCAGAGTGTGAACCCTACATCACAAGCGATTCGGTTACAATGGTACAAAACACCCAAGATATTAAATTCGCTTTGGAAATGCTTACTAAATACTTTAATATTAAAAATGTGGTTATAGGCATTGAAAAAAACAAACCCGAAGCCATTAAAAGTATGAAAAGCATTAAACTCCAAAATGCGTCGGTAGAAGTTAAGGTTTTACCCAGCGCTTACCCCCAAGGCGGCGAAAAGGTTTTGGTTTACAACACAACCGGCAGAATTATCCCAATGGGCAAACTTCCCATTGACGTGGGTTGTGTGGTTTGCAACAGTACCACCGTTGCCTCAATAGGTAAGTATTTAAAAACAGGTATGCCGTTAGTGGAAAAATGCGTAACGGTGGACGGTGGTGCGGTTGCCACCCCGCAAAATGTTATTGTTCCTATCGGTACTCCGCTAAAGGATGTTTTTGAATTTTGCGGCGGCTTTAAAACCGAACCCAAAAAGGTGCTCTACGGCGGACCGATGATGGGTATAAGCGTTCCCTCGCTCGATATGCCGATACTTAAAAACACCAATGCGATTTTGGCGTTTGACGAGAAGGAGTCAACTCCCCCAAAAACCACCGCTTGTATTAAGTGCGGTGCTTGTATAAACAACTGTCCTTTTGGAATAGATCCGCCCGCCATTGCAAAAGCGCTTAAAACAGGCGACTATGCGGCAATGGAAAAAGCGGGAGCGGAACTTTGTATGGAATGCGGTTGTTGTTCGTTTGTTTGCCCTGCAAAGCGGCCTATTGTTCAGAACAATAAACTCGCCAAAGCGGCGCTTAAAGATTATAAATGGAAGGAGAAAAAATAAAATGGATTCAAAATTGCGAATTTCGGTTTCTCCCCATATTCACAGCAATATTACCACAACCAAAATAATGCTTGATGTTGTAATAGCCCTTTTACCGGCGGCGGTTGCAGGTTGCATTATTTTCGGACTTGGTGCTTTGGCTGTGTTGGTTGTTTGTGTCGGCACTTGCGTTTTGTCGGAATTTCTTTTTAATATTATTGTTAAGAAAGACCAAACAATAGGCGATTTAAGTGCCGTTGTTACGGGACTTTTGCTGGGACTTAACCTTCCCGCAAACATTCCGCTTTGGCAGGCGGGTGTGGGTTCGGTTTTTGCAATAATTATTGTTAAGTGCCTTTTCGGAGGTATCGGTTGCAACCTTGTAAACCCCGCAATTACGGCACGTGTCTTTATGCTTGTAGCTTTCGGTTCTATGGCAAAGGCCGCATTTCCGGACGCTGTTTCCTCGGCAACACCTCTGCCCCAAATTTTGGAGGGCAATACCCCCTCGCTTACAAACCTGCTTTTAGGTAACATAGGCGGTGCTATCGGCGAAACCTGTAAACTTGCATTGCTCGTAGGCGGTATTTACTTAATAGCCCGCAGGGTTATTACCTGGCATATCCCGGTTACATATATTTCGGGTGTGTTTGTTTTAAGTTTATTTATAGAAAAGTTTGACTTTATGTCGGCTTTGGCACTTACCCTTTCGGGCGGACTTATTATCGGCGCTTTCTTTATGGCAACCGACTATGTAACCTCCCCCTCTACACCAAAGGGTAAAATAATCTTCGGCATAGGGGCGGCGGTTATAACCGTGCTTATCCGTTTTTACGGCAACTACCCCGAAGGTGTTTCGTTTGCGATTCTTTTGATGAATATTCTAAACCCGTATATTGAACGGCTTTCGGGCAGAAAACTGTTTGGAGGTAAACACAAATGAAAAAACATATTAAAAGTGTTATCTCTTTAACTGCAATATGTGCGGTGGTATCCTTGCTTTTGGCGGTTACAAATTATGTGACCGACCCGATAATTAAAAAGCAGGAAAGCGATGCGGTGGGAAAAGCGCTTACGGTTGTTTTGCCGAACGGCGAAGATTTTCAAACCGTTGAACTTACCGAATACAAATTGCCCGAAACGGTGATAGAGGCATACAGCGAAAAAAACGGCGGTTATGTTTTTAAAATGACAACCACGGGTTACGCTTCGGGACTGGTTATTCTTTGCGGTATAGATGCCGACGGTAAGGTTGCGGGTGCTACCTGTATTGCAAGCAACGAAACCAACAAAGCCGAAACCGAATACGGCAAAAATGTGGTAAACGCAACGCTCGACAGTATTGACAAGGTTGATACCGTGGGCGGCTCCACCAAAACCACAACGGCTTACAGAAACGCCGTTAAGGACGCTTTAAATTCCTTTGTAATTTTAAACGGCGGTTCGGTAGATTTACGAAGCGAAGAAGAAATTTTGGCGGATAATTTAAAAACCGCTTTACCGGACGCTGACGAATTTACGCCAATATTTATAACCGAAGATATGGAAGGTATTAAGGACATTTATTCGGCAAATAACGGTGCGGGATTTGTATTTGTGACAAAAGATAAATTCATAGCAACCGATTTGCAGGGTAATGTTTTAACCGAAACCGAACAGGAAATTAAAACAAAGGTATCATCGGCGGCGCAAAAACAAATCGGCGTAACATTAACCGAAATTGACATTACAAAATACCCTGATATGCCTACAACGGTTGAAAAAGCGTACAAGACCTCAACCGGCAACTTTGTTTTAGAACTCCGTGCAGCCGGCTTCGGCATTAGGGGGGACGAATGGTACGGTCCTTCGGGCGAATATATTAAAATTAAGGTATCGGTTACAAGCGGCGGTAAAATTATTACCTGCAAAACCGTTTCACAAAAGGAAAGTGACGGTATCGGTTCGGCTTGTAAAGAGCCCGCTTTCTACACCCAGTTTAACGGCAAGGAAGAAAGCAACTATGCCGATATTGACGCAATAAGCGGTGCTACAATAACCACAAACGGATATAAAACCGCAATTTCCAAAGTATTTGAAGCGGTTAAGATTTTGAAAGGAGAGAACTGATTATGACTAAAAACAGTAATATGTCTGTCTTGCTTAAAGGTCTTCTCCTTGAAAATCCCGTTTTTGTGCTGATTTTGGGTACCTGCCCGACTTTGGCCACCACCACAACCCTTATCGGTGCTATCGGTATGGGACTTGCCGCAACGGCGGTGCTTATATGCTCTAATGCGGTAATATCTTTACTCAGAAAAGTTATACCCGAAAGTGTAAGAATACCCTGCTACATTGTAATTATTGCGGGGTTTGTAACGGTTGTGCAAATGTTTATTCACGCATATTTACCCACGCTTTACGAATTGCTGGGCGTTTATTTGGCACTCATAACCGTAAACTGCATAATTTTGGGCAGAGCCGAAATGTTCGCAAGCAAGAATTCTGTCGGCAAATCGGTACTGGACGGCATAGGAATGGGACTTGGCTTTACTTTAGCGCTTGTCTCCATCGCTTTAATAAGGGAAGTTTTCGGTGCGGGTACATTCTTTGGAATGGAAATTCCGGTTTTAAGTAATTTTAAAATTGAATTTTTAACCAAAGCACCCGGCGGATTTTTGGTTTACGGTATTATGATAGCGGCAGTTTCAAAAATCACAAAGGGCAAAGCACCCTACAAAAAGGAATTTTCCTGTGCTAATTGTCCGTCTGCCTCTTTCTGCGGTAAACAGAACTGCGAAGAAAGGAAGGGAAATTAAATGGATTCTTTTAAAAGTTTAGTAGTAATTCTTTTATCTTCGGTACTTGTAAATAACTATGTTTTAAGCCGATTTTTAGGTATTTGTCCTTTCCTTGGCGTTTCCAAAAAACTCAATTCCGCTTCCGGTATGGGTTTGGCGGTTATATTTGTAATGGTAATGGCAACCGCCGTTACTTGGCCTATACAACACTATCTGTTAACCCCTAACGGACTCGGCTATATGCAAACTATTGTATTTATTTTGGTTATTGCCGCTTTGGTGCAGTTTACCGAAATGGCGCTTAAAAAGTTTGTGCCGTCACTTCATAAAAGTTTGGGTGTTTATCTGCCGCTTATAACCACAAACTGTGCGGTTTTGGGTGTTACTATTGATAATATTAACGAACATAATTTCAACTTTTTGCAGTCTATTGTAAATTCACTCGGCTGCGGTTTGGGATTTTTGCTTGCAATGGTTCTGTTTTCAGGTATGCGTTCCAAAATCGAAGAAAGCGAAATTCCCGAAAGTTTCAAAGGTCTTCCCGCCACTTTAATTGCGGCATCCTTTGTATCACTTGCATTTTTCGGTTTTGCGGGTATAGTTGATAATTTGTTTGCGTAAAGGGGTAAGATAAATGATAGTAAATGTTTTAACCTGCTTTGCGGTTGTAACACTCATAGGTTTAGCCGCCGCGATACTTTTGGCTTTGGCATCCCACTTTTTAAGCGTAAAGGAAGATGAAACCGTAAAAGCGGTAAGAAATTTGCTTCCCGGTGCTAACTGCGGTGCTTGCGGTTATGCAGGGTGTGACGAATACGCAAAAGCGGTAGCAAATAAAACCGCCGAAACCAACCTTTGTGTACCCGGCGGTGCAGATGTTTCGTCAGCCGTTTCCCAAATTATGGGTGTAGACTCCAAAGACATTGAAAGCCAGGTTGCTTTTGTTAAATGTAACGGCAACTGCAACGCCACAACCAAAATTGCCGATTACGACGGTATAAAAACCTGTAAAGCCGCCAATATGCTTTACGGCGGACCTAATTCCTGCAATTACGGTTGTTTGGGTTGCGGGGACTGTGCTAAAGTTTGCCCCGTAAACGCAATTTGTCTTGATGACGGTGTGGCAAGGGTAAACAAGAATATTTGCATCGGTTGCGGACTTTGTGCAAAAGAATGTCCCAAAAATATTATTAAACTTATTCCCGCCACGGCTAAAACCACAATTATGTGCAGTAATAGGGACAAAGGTGCGGTATCACGCAAGTTGTGTGTAAATTCCTGCATCGGCTGTAAGAAGTGCGAGCTTAACTGTCCGCAAAAAGCAATAACGGTTACCTATAATTTGGCGGTTATTGACTATACTAAATGTGACGGTTGTGGACTTTGCGCAGAAAATTGCATTTCTAAATGTATAAAGGTTGTAAATGGGTAAAAT
>CAMFZK010000029.1 GCA_946006915.1 uncultured Clostridia bacterium | reverse complement strand
GTATTAGCGTTTATGCTTTTCGCCGCATTACGCTACCTTAAAAGTATTCCGCCGACTGTTTCCGATATGGCAGATATACCAAGTACAAGCGATGGTTCTCCCAGTTACTGAAAACAATCCTCCCGTCAACCTGGGGTTGCCGACCTCCTTTAAACAAGCAGGGAGGTTGCCCACGCCGTCTAATGTCTAAAATCTAACATCAGGAACGACACACAGGTCGTTACCTACCGAATAATAAAAAAGCGATTATGAAAATTAAAATCATAATCGCTTTTTTATTATTTTTTGCCGTAAGGCAGTTATAAACCGTTTAATTGTTTTGAGGTTCGGTTATTTTCTTAACTTTAAACTGACCTATTGCATATTTGCTTACGTCGGCTTTAAGGTCTTTTACGATTTTTGCAATATCTTTTTCGTATTCTTCGTCCTTAATGAGGTGGCGGGCGGTCATATCAAGATTGTCACGATAATATGTGTCGGCTTTAATATCCTGCTTTACAACAAGCAAAAATCCTGCGTCACTTTCTTTTTTAATAACCTTAATTTCGCCTGTTGCCATTTTGCTGATTTCGTCGTAATAATCGTGGTCATAACCCGAGTCTTTAGCACCTAAAACAGAGGCATATTGGTCCTTGGGTTTAGGAGTATCGTCTTCGGTGTCGTCGGTTTTATCTTCTTCCGTAATGCCGTTATACTCTTTATAAATCTTTTCAAAGGTTGCGGACTTGTTTTTAAGTTGTTCGGCATAGCCGTTTAACTTCTTTTCAATTTCGGTTTTTTCTTCATCGGTTTCTTGGTTGAAGGTAACGTCCAAAAGATTTGCGGTAATAAAGGTATCATAAACCTTGTTGTCAACATCGGTTGCGGGAATTTCCTTTTCACCGTCTTTACCGTAAAGGTGTTCAAAATATAGTGAAGAATAGTAAGAATCAAGAGTAAATTCGGTGTATGTAGCTTGGCTTACACCGTTGGGTTCAAAATATTGGGAATAACCGCTTTGCCAATAGTAAGCGGCATAACTTTCGGCGTTTTGTTTGGTTTCATCGTCGAGTTTAAGATCTGCTTTTTTGCAAAGTGACTTGTATGTGGCATTTTCTTTAATAATTTCCAAAGCACGGTTTTCTACCCATTCGGTAAAATTTTTGCCGTCAACTTTTTTAGAGAAATAGTCAACCTCTTTTTGTTTTTCTTCATCGGTAAGTTCTTCGTAAATCTTGCTTTGTGCCTCTGCCTTTGCGTTAATAAGAGCGCACATATAATAAGCCGATGTAAACTGGAAACCGTCTGCCTTAACGGCAATTTCGTTTTTCTTGTGGCAGCCGACTGCCGAAAGGGACAATAAGCACACTAAAACAAGTGCGGATATTTTTTTAATAATCTTCATTTTGTTTCCTCCGAAAGATTAAAATTCGTATATTAGACATTATATAATAAAGAAACCAAAAAGTCTACTAAAAAATTGTAAACCTTTTTAAAGTGCGGCGGAAAGTTCGTTAATAAAGTCGGATAATTTTTGGTTCGGCTTAAGTTTTACGGTGTAAACCGGCTTATCTGCCATTTTAAGCAGGAATCTATTGCCGAAATGAGCCGATATTTTCGCCATAACTTCCGATTCGATTGAATTTATATGCAAAAATGCGGTATTTCCGTTTGCGGTAATTTCATGAATTTTGGCTTTTGCCGCCTTACTTCGCAAAAGGGCAATATCAATAAGCCCCATAACCGCTTTTGGCGGTTCTCCGAAACGGTCGCACAGTTCGTCAATAACATCGCTCGAATCATCGTCATTTCTGATAGCGGCAATGCGTTTGTAAATGCCAAGTCGGGCAGGGAGTGAAGAAATGTAACTTTCGGGAATATGTGCCGAAATATTAAGGTCAACGGCGCAGGGAATATCGTCCTCCGGCTCTGCCCCGTTTTCTTGGTTTATTGCTTGGGACAGCAGTTTCAGGTACATATCATACCCGACAGATTCCATATTTCCGTGTTGTTCGCCGCCTAAAATACTGCCCGCACCCCTAATTTCAAGGTCACGCATAGCAATTTTAAAGCCCGAACCGAATTCGGTGTATTCACGTATCGCTTCAAGCCGTTTTGCCGCAACGTCCGACAGTTGCTTGTTTTGGGTAAAGCAAAAATAAGCGTAAGCACGGCGGGGTGAACGTCCCACACGACCTCTTAACTGGTGCAGTTGCGAAAGACCCAAACGGTCGGCATCCTCTATTATAAGGGTGTTGGCATTGGGAACATCAACCCCCGTTTCAATAATAGTGGTGCATACAAGCAGGTCAATTTCTCGGTCTAAAAGTTGTTTCCAAACATTTGAAAGTTGGTCTTGTGTCATTTTGCCGTGAGCAACACCTATATTTATATCGGGCAGTTTTTGCTTTAACTTCATAGCACAGCGTTCTATACTGTCCACACGGTTGTGCAGGTAATAAACCTGACCGCCGCGGCGGATTTCCTTGTTTATCGCATCGGCAATAACTCCTAAATTATACTCTAAAACATAGGTTTGTACCGGATGGCGGTCACCGGGTGCTTCGTCAAGGGTGGACATATCCCTAAGTCCCGACATAGCCATATTTAAAGTACGTGGAATAGGGGTTGCCGAAAGGGTGAGGATATCCACATAAGGGTACTGTTCTTTTAACTTTTCCTTTTGTGCCACGCCGAAACGCTGTTCTTCGTCGATTATTACAAGCCCTAAATTTTTAAACTTTACGTCTTTGGAAATAAGGCGGTGAGTGCCTACTACCATATCAAGCCGTCCGCACTTTAGGTCGGCAATAATTTTTTCCTGTGCTTTAGGGGAGACAAAGCGGTTTAAAAGTTTAACCGAAACCGGCATTTCACCGAAACGGCGTAAAATTGTGTTGTAATGTTGCATTGCAAGAATGGTTGTCGGCACTAACAGGCAACACTGTTTACCCTCGCTTATACATTTAAAAGCGGCACGCAAAGCAACTTCGGTTTTGCCGAAACCCACATCCCCGCAAAGCAAACGGTCCATAGGAACGTCCCGTTCCATATCCTTTTTTATTTCGTTAATACAGCGTAATTGGTCTTCGGTTTCGTCATACGGGAAACGGCGTTCAAAATCGTTTTGCAGGTCGGTATCGGGCGAAAAAGCATACCCTTTTACCGACATTCGTTTAGCGTACAAAGCGGTAAGTTGCTTTGCCATATCCTTAACCGCTTTTTTAACACGGGTGCGGGTTTTTTGCCATTCGCCGCCGCCTAAACGGTTTATTTTAATGTTGCTTTCCTCTGCTGAACCGATATAGCGGGAAACCAAATCAAGTTGGGTAACAGGTACATACAAAATATCGCTTTTAGCGTATTTAATTTTAATGTAATCCTTTGTAACACCTGCGTTTGTAATGCGGTTTATACCGTCAAAAATACCAATACCGTGAGCTTCGTGAACAACATAGTCACCCTTTTTAAGTGAATCGAGCGAGCCGATTTCGTTACCTTTTTTGGCGTGTTTTTTGCGTGGTTTTTTATCGTTTCCCAAATAACGGTGGGTTATTAAAATAAATTTTTCGGAAGGTATTTCAAACCCGCTTGAAAGTCCGCCTGTGGTAACGGTGGCAACACCCGATCCGGGGGAGGGATTTTCGCTTAAAACCGCAGGTATTCCCTTTTCGTTAAGCGATTCGGTAAGCACCTTTGCGGCACGTAAACCGCCTGCCAAAATTACAACAATCCCCTTGGTTTCAAGGGTGTAGGAAATATCTTCGGTTAAAACGTTAAGGTCACCGCTCCAGCAGGAGGAACTTCTGTAAGTAAAGTTTATAATGTCCTTTAAGTTTACAGGGTAAGAATTTCTCGGGAAATTTTCCAAAATAACGCAGGAATTTAGTTTCTCCCAAAATTCTGCCTTTGTAAGCCACAGTTTTGCGGTATACTTATTAAGAATACCCTCTTCCAAAAAGTTTTCGGTATCGGCAGTTTGGCGAATTTCCAAACTCAAAAACCTTTCTTTCAAATTGCCCGATTCGGTAACAACAAAAATCGCATCTTCCAAATAATCGAAAACGGTGTTGTTTTTCTCGTAAATCAGCGAAATGTATCGGTCGGGGTTTACCGTAATTCCGTTTTTAAGTGCGGTAATGTCCGCCTCTGTTTTTAAAAGGGCGTTTTCGGGCAGTTTTTTATCCCCTTTGATTTTTTCGAGTTTTTCTATAAGCGACTGCGGATTATAAAGCACCTCGTTAGCGGGGGTTATTGTTATTTTTTCCAAATTTTCGGTTCGGCGTTGGGTTTCGGTGTCAAAAATGCTTATTGTGTCAATTTCGTCACCCCAAAATTCTATACGGTAAGGGTTTTCGGCGGCGGTGGGGAAAATATCAAAAATACCGCCCCTAACCGAAAACTGCCCCGTACCGTCGCAAAAGTCGGTTCTTACATATCCGCTTAAAATCAGTCTTTCTGAAAGTTCGGTTGTGGAAACGGTTTGACCGACCTCTAAACAGAAGTTTGCTTTTTTAAGAATTTCGGGCGGGGTGGTATACTGCAAAGCCGCATCGAGCGACATTGTAACAACGCCGAAATCCCCGTCTAAAAGTTTAGACAGGGTGTCGGTTCTTTTGTGTTCGTATTCTTTTGAATATCCCGCAATATCGGCAAGCAGGTAGTCCCTGTACGGGAAATCCACCGTGTTTACTCCCAGCGCTTTAAGGTCATCACCCAAGCAGTTTGCCGCCGCTTCGTCGGGGGTTATTACCGCAATTTTCCTGCCGGTGTGGGAGTGTAAAGCCGATATTACCGCCGCTTTGTGCACCGCCGAAAGTCCCGTTGCGGCAATCGGCAAACGGTTTTTGTTTACACCGTTTAAAAGAGCGGAATATTCGTGTTCTGAAAATAAAATATCGTTTAAAAATTTCATAATTAACTGTTATAAAGATTTTGTGCCGACTCAATTCCGTTTACAATAATTTCTCTAACCGCTTTTTGTGCGGAATTGAGAGCGGTTTTAAGGTTTTCGCTGTCGGTTTTCGGGAATTTAGAAAGCACCCAGTCGGCTAAATCATAGTCGGGGTGGGGTTTTGCGCCTACACCCATTTTAATTCTCGTAATATCGTCCGAACCCAAAAGGGCAATAACGCTTTTCATTCCGTTATGACCGCCGTGACTTCCCTTTTTGCGTATTCGCAGTTTCCCTACATCTAACGATATATCGTCAAAAATAATAATTATACGCTCAAGCGGAATTTTGTAAAATTTTGCAACTTTACTGACACAAATGCCGGAATTATTCATAAAGGTTTGCGGTTTAACAACAAGCACACGGTTGCCGGCGATTTTACACTCGCCCATAACACCCTCCATTTTTGTCTTGCCGAAAGAACCGCCGTTTTCTGCCATTAAAAGGTCTGCCGCCATAAAACCGATGTTGTGGCGGGTATTTTCGTACTTGTTGCCGGGGTTGCCAAGACCCACTACAAGCCAATCGTAATTACTTTTAGAAAAAAACATTTTATCACCAAAAATATATTATATAATGTAATTGTAATACCAAAATCCAAAAAAAGCAAGACAAAATACTTGACACATATATAAAAAAGGTGTATTATTCTCTTGTTAAAGCAATTATTACGGACAGTAGTTTAAACCCCTTGTTTTAAGAGAATGCGGACCGTGGGCTGAAAATCCGCTAAACAAACTTTAAACGAAACCGCCGTATAGCGCCGTGGGTAGCAACACGGACGTAAAACCTGCGTTAAAGGTACAAAGTGCCGAAAATTTTTCGGAATTTGGGTGGAACCGCGGAGAAATTACACTTCGTCCCTTTTTGGGGCGGAGTTTTTTATTTTATTAGGAGGAAAAATTATGATTAAAGTCACTTTAAAAGACGGCGTTGTTAAAGAATATGAAAACGGCGTTAATGCTTACGAAATTGCAAAATCATTCGGCGGCGGATTTTATAAAAATGTTTGTGCCGCAAGAATTAACGGTGAAAACTGCGATTTACGCACCCTTTTAAATGACGGGGACACATTGGAACTTTTAACATTTGAAGACGAATACGGCAGATGGACTTTCCGCCATACTGCTTCCCACATTTTAGCACAGGCAGTAAAGCGTTTGTTCCCGAAAGCCAAGTTGGCAATAGGCCCTGCCGTGGAGGACGGTTTTTATTACGATTTTGACATTGACGAAAAATTCACACCCGACGATATTGTGAAAATCGAGACGGAAATGAAAAAAATCGTTAAAGAAGACCACGAAATCACTCGTTTTACCCTTTCAAAGCAGGAGGCAGTGGCAAAATTTGAAGAACAGGACGAACCCTACAAAGTAGAATTGGCAGAGGGTATAGCCGACGGCGAAGAAATCAGTTTTTATTCCCAAGGCGAGTTTTGCGACCTTTGTGCGGGTGCGCATTTAATGAATACGGGCTTGGTAAAAGCGTTTAAATTAACCTCTGCAACCGGTGCTTACTGGCGTGGGGATTCTTCCAAGAAAATGCTTTGCCGTGTTTACGGTACGGCTTTTCCGAAACAAAGCCAACTTGAAGAACACCTTGCAATGCTCGAAGAGGCAAAAAAGCGTGACCACAACAAATTAGGCAGGGAATTGGAACTTTTCACAACGGTTGACGTTATCGGTCAAGGTCTTCCCATTATGTTGCCTAAAGGTGCTAAAATTATTCAGATTTTACAGCGCTTTGTAGAGGATACCGAAGCACAGCACGGTTGGCAACTTACCAAAACACCCCTTATGGCAAAGCGTGAACTTTACAAACTTTCGGGGCATTGGGACCATTATTTGGACGGTATGTTTGTTTTGGGCGACCCGGACGATTATTCAAAAGAATGTTTTGCTATGCGTCCTATGACCTGCCCGTTCCAATATCAGGCATATTTAAACCGTGCCCGTTCTTACCGTGATTTACCGCTTCGTTATGACGAAACTTCAACCCTTTTCCGTAACGAAGATTCGGGCGAAATGCACGGACTTATAAGGGTAAGGCAGTTTACAATTTCCGAAGGTCATTTAATGTGTACCCCCGAACAACTTGAAGACGAATTTAAGGGTTGTTTGGAACTGGCAATTTATATGCTTAAAACTTTGGGACTTTATGAAGATGTTTCCTACCGTTTTTCACAATGGGACCCCCAAGACACCGAAAAATACATCGGCACTCCCGAACAGTGGGACGAAGCACAGAGTATGATGAAACGTATTCTTGACCACCTTGAAATTCCTTATAAAGTAGGTATAGGCGAGGCGGCGTTCTACGGCCCTAAACTTGACATTCAAATTAAGAATGTTTACGGCAAGGAAGACACCCTTATTACCATTCAAATTGACCAAATGCTGGCGGAAAAATTCGGTATGGAATATGTAGACCGTGACGGTCAAAAGAAAAACCCCTACATTATCCACCGTACTTCGCTTGGCTGTTACGAACGCACATTGGCACTTCTTATCGAAAAATATGCGGGTGCGTTCCCAATGTGGTTAGCACCCACACAGGTTAAAATTCTTCCTATTGCGGACAGACATTTTGATTACGCTTACGATGTTAAAAATCAGTTAGAGGCAAAGGGTATGCGTGTAGAAATTGACGACCGTAACGAAAAAATCGGTTACAAAATTAGAGAGGCACGTCTGCAAAAAGTACCCTATATGCTTATTGTGGGCGATAATGAGGTGCAAAGCGATGCGGTTGCCGTTCGCAAACGCGGTGAGGATGGCGACCTGGGTACAATGTCTACTATAGATTTTATCTCACGTGCAACCGAAGAAATCGAAACAAAGGTTATTAACTAGATATTAGACGTTAGACATTAGATGGTAGATATTAGAAACGGTCAGTCCGGGAGTCCTGACCCTACGAATATTCAATTTACGCTTGTAGGGACAGGCGTCCTCGACTGTCCTTTATCTAACATCTAAAATCTAACATCTAAATCGCAGGATAAATTCCTCACCGTAAAAATGCACAACTGTAATTCATTAAATTATGTCAAATTGACGAAAGAATAAACTTGACTTTTGGCTTCTTTTGCTTTAAAATGATAATGTAAATAATTATCGCTTGTAATAGCGTTTTTAGGAGGAAAATAGAAAATGAAAAAAACATTAGCGCTTCTTATATGTTTGGCAATGTTGTTTACCGCACTTTCGGTTAATGTATTTGCGGCTGGAACTGCCCCTGACATTGAAATTGTAACAAACTCAATTTCCGCAGGTAAAACAACTTTCGCAGTAAAAATTAACGGCAATCCGGTAGCAGGTGTTGATATCAAAGTTGATGTTGCAGGTGACGATGCAAAAATCACAGGTGTTTCTGCAAAGAACTTTGATGTTGCAAATACACTTACTTCCGGTGAAGATTATAAGATTAGTGACGATAAAAAATCATTGCACGCTGTAGGTCTTCAAAAAGATACAACCACAGGTGAAATAATTTCACTTACCGCTGACGCCACAAAAGGATTTACAATATCTGTTTCTTGTGATATTGCAACAAGTGGTACAAATAAGGTTACTAAATCGGCAAGTACAACTATAACTGCTGACACTCAGATAGATAAAGCAGTCACAGGTGGAACTGTTTCTAAACCGGAAGAGGGTTATTTTATACCTTACGGTTCGGTTTATAAAGAAATTGCAGGCGGCAAGTATACTTATGCAGACAAAGATACAGACGGTAGTTTTAAAAATGTGCAGGATGGTATGACTGCCACTCAATTTAAAGTTCCGGCTAACGGTTTGTGCACATTCGGTATTAGTAATTCTTTAAAAGAAACCACTAATCCTTCAAAACAATTCGGTAACTATACTAATTCATATTCTAGTACCAATAATTATGGTACAATGATAATTGTTGGTGATTGGACAGGATTTAAAAATTGGTATCTTGCAAACAAGGGATATTCGGACGCTTCATTATTTGTAAAAGTTTACAATGCATATAGAAATGCAATGCAAAAAGCAGAAACTTCAGGTATAAAAGCAGATTATGTAAAATTAACCGCAGGCGGTAATGAAATTCACGTTTATGACGTTCCGCAGACAAAAGTTATGTGGCAAGGTGAGGGCGTTTTAGAATATGCTGTTCGTGTAATAAATAATTATAAAGAAGACACAGTTTATTCTGCTGCTGCATATTGCATTAGTGGGGAAACTATTACTTGTTCAAACGAAGTTTTGACTACTACAATAGGTGCAGGAAAACCTAGTGCAAACTAAAGGAGATAGTATAATGGAAAAATTTGAAAAACCCGAACTTTTTAATTTCTTGTGTAATAAAGAGCCGGATGACTTCAACAGCAGCCCGAGCGATATACCTATTGGTGGTGGCGAAGACGGTGACTTATAATGAATAAGCGAATAATCGTAATTCTTATTAGTGCTTTAGTTGTTCTTTTAGTCGCTATTGGTATTATTGGAGTTGTTAAACACAATAAAAACAGTAGTGCCGGTAATAAACAAACTAATAACAATTCTGAAATCGGAACGGATGATTTAACTATCGGCGGAAGTTCCGAAACAGGTATTGAGGTAGACCTTGAGACCGGTAGTATTATCGGTGAAGTTAGTGACAAAAAAGATAATAGTAGCACAAATGATAAACCGCAGAACGGACCCACTTTTGAAGAAAATGGTACTACTACTTCAAATAACAATACTACTTCAAATAGTAATACTACTTCAAATAGTAATACTACTTCAAATAGTAATACCAATTCGAATGGCAACGCTTCTTCAAATAGTGATACCAATTCAAATGGTAACAGCGGTTCTAGCGAAAAACCCGCTGATTCTAACGATAACACCGGTAGTTCCGAAGATAATAACACTACATCATCAGAAGGATTGATGACTTCTGATGATACTCCTTGGAAAAGACCATAAATTCCAACAAGACCGCTTTTAAGCGGTCTTGTTTTTTAAAAAACAGACATTCTAGGACGACAGAAATTTTAGAAGGTAGACATTAGAAACGGTCACTCCGGGAGGTCTGACGTTTTAGACGTTAGACGTTAGATTTTAGACGATAGACTTATCCCAGGGTCTCGCTCCTCCAGACAATCCCCGTGAGGATTACGGTGTATTTATTATATTTGCCTCCCTTGCCCTAATAGATATTAGACGTTAGATATTAGATGTTAGACATATCCACCCAGTCGGCTACGCTGACAGCCACCGTGAGGGTTGCGGTGTCTTTATTATATTTGCCTCCCTTGCCTAAAGGGAGGGGGACCGCCGAACGGCGGTGGAGGGATTCTATCTAATATCTAACTTATAAAATCTACCGTCTAAAATCTAAATATCGGAATAATTTCTTTATCCTTTGAAACAATAATACTATTTAAAAAAGAGGTAATATTATGTGTACTGCTATAACCTATAAAGCAAACGATTTTTATTTTGGAAGAACATTGGATTACGAATTCTCCTACGGTGAAGAAGTTACAATAACCCCCAAAAACTTTCCCTTTGAATTTAGGTTTGCGGGTAATATAGAAAGCCATTACGCAATTATCGGAATGGCGCATATACTGAATAATTACCCCCTTTATTACGATGCTGTAAACGAAAAAGGACTTTGTATGGCGGCGCTGAATTTTGTCGGCAACGCTAAATATAATTCTTTAATTGACGGAAAGGAAAATATTGCCCAGTTTGAATTTATATCCTATATTCTTGCAAACTGTTCAACCGTACAAGAAGCAAAGGAAAAACTTAAAAATATTAACATTACAAACACTCCGTTTTGTGACGGTTTGCCTGCGGCATCGCTTCATTGGATGATTTCGGACAAAA
>CAMFZK010000028.1 GCA_946006915.1 uncultured Clostridia bacterium | reverse complement strand
GGGCAAACGGTAGTGTTGACGGCTAAATGGGAGCCGATAACATACACCATTACCTACGATGCCAACGGAGGAACGGGCGCTCCCGGAAATCAGACGTTTATCTTTGGTCAGGCCGGCACGCTCTCAACCCAAATTCCAACGAAACCCGGTTACACATTTATTGGTTGGCAAGACCACAATGATTTTACTTATACAGATGGGTTTACATACCCATGGTATACTTTTAATGCTCCGTTTTATGCAAACACCTATGGTGATATATTTAATTATTATGGATATGATAAATACGGTTTAATTAGTCATTGGGTAGGTTATTATGTTTATGGCGGTTACACTTCTGGTCATAGATATAGTAGTGAGGTATTTAATCTTTTATGGTATAAAGAACACGGTGGGCAGGATTTAATCAATGCTTATGGTACGGATACCTTTAAATATATGAAGCATTGGACAAACTGGGGCTATGCGGAAGGCAGAAAAGGTGTCGAAACCGTCGATACATCTAACAAAGACGTGTACCCTTCCGGAGCAACTGTGAAAAATCTCACGCTTACCAATGGTGCGACTATTACGTTGACGGCTAAATGGGAAAAGATTTCACAGCAAACAAATCTAATACTTGTTCCCCTTGAACCCAATGCACCGTACCGTGAAGACACAGAGGTAGTAACAAGTTATTGGATAGTTAATCCGTCAGATAAAGATTACACTCCGTCAGATAATATTAAGGTTGAATTTACGGTTTACAATGCAAACGGCACGGTTATTAAAACCGCCTTAAAACAGACTGTTGTCCCTGCAAGAGACAAAAACCTTGTATATTTTAAATGGCAAGTCCCAACAGGATTAAACTATGAAGACGTTACAGTTAATAGCGAAATAAACGACGGCAATACCAACTACGGATTGACAAGCAATACTTATGCGACAACTCCGTATACATATTTTACAACACCCGATACAAAGTACGAACCCAGAGCGCCGATAGGGTTTAGCGTTAAACGTTCTCCGGGAAGTTCTTTGTTACAGGCAAAATGGTGGGAATGGACTTATAACGGCGGTGTATTTAAAAAAGTAAATTATGCTATAGGAAACAAAATAAATATTCCTACCGTATCCGCACCGACTTCGAAATCGGCAAAATTTTCAGACGGTAAACTCGTTATACGTTCGGGTTACGGTTTTGACTGCAGTTTTACCTGCTCTGTCTTTACCGATGAAGAATACCAAACCCCTAATTCGGGAAGTTTTACCGCTTCTCAATACTCTTACGCACTCTTCCCTGAATTTTCTTACAAATTCAAAAACGGTTATGCACGAACTTTTGAAAATGTTTCGGGTGTAATGAAATTTTACAATTCAGACAACCGTGCAGACCGTCATTATACGCCTATATATTTCCCCGACGGCAGTTATTATTTTAATATAGTTGCATCGGACTCTTGGACTCCCGCAGGAATGATAACAACAGCGGAAGATGTTGAAATAGGAATTGACGGCAATATGTACGACGATTGGTACATAACCCATAATTTACCTTAACCCGGTTTAAGGTTTTCTTATCAAAATGTCAATAGAAATCTAAATATTTCAATAAAACCGTACTTCAAATATGAAGTGCGTTTTTTTATACACTTTTTTAAAGGGGGAATGTCCTTTGATTGTATTAAAGTATATCTAAATTCAGCAAAAACTTATAAAAACTAAAATTATTTTAAGGAGTAAAAATTATGAAAAATTTATTTAAAAATTTTATTAAAAAAGTAAACACTGCAAAGGAAAACGTTGTTTCCAACGTGCAAGAAATCTGCCTTGACAAACGAGGCGAAGGTTTTATTGACAAGGGAGTTTGGATTGTTGTAATCCTCGCTCTTGCAGTAGTTGTAACAGGCGCTTTAATTAACGCTTGGGATAATACCATTATCCCAAATCTCGGCACCAAAATCACCGAAATATTTGCCATTTAATTACTTTTCGGAGGCAGGGCTACGGCTCTGCTTCCGCTTGTGAAAAATTATGTATTTAATTAAATTTTTAATATTCTTATCAATTCTAACTTACGCCTCTATAAAGGATATAAAAACGCATACCGTTGATTATTACACACATATTTTTATCCTTATAGCGGCGTTTATCAATACCGAACCGAAAGCGTTGCCTAATATGTTATTGGGTGCTCTTTTTTCGGGGTTGATATTCTTGATTTTTTATTCTATCTCTAAAATCAAACCGTCTGCCGAAAACAAAACAATAGGCGGCGGAGATATGCTGTTTTCAACCGCCTGTCTGTTTTTTCTCGGAATAAACGGGTTTATCGGTTTAGTTTTAGGACTTTTACTTGCGGTAATCGTAAATCTTATACTAAAAACCAAAAACGGATTTGCACTTATTCCGTATCTGTCTGTTGGCTTTTTAACAGCATACTTTATTATTTAAAAAAGCGAGGGCTGAAAATGAAGAAAAGAACACTTATCGGCATTGTTGCCGTTTTAATGGCCGTACTGTTGGTATTTGTGGTATCGCCTATAGTAAACAAAATATCAAATTCCGGCGTTAAGGTTTACTGCCTTAACAAGGACATTACCCAGGGAAGCAAAATTTCTAAAGAGGATATTAAAACAGTATCTGCAACCAAAGAAAGTTTACCTAAGGGTTATATTTCCTCCGAAAAAGAGATAATCGGAATGTATGCAAAATCCGATTTATTTGAGGGCGATTTTGTAACAAAAATAAAACTTTCCGACAAAACAAATTCGGCAGAGGATGTTTTTTCTAATTTAGACGGCAGTAAAGTTGCTTTGTCAATTCCTCTTAATTCCTTGGCATCCGGTCTTTCCGGGAAACTTGAAAACGGCGATATTGTCAGTCTTGTTGTTTTGAAAGACGGGCAGGCAAATATACCGCCTCAATTAAAATATCTTAAAGTTATCACTACCACAACGCAAAAAGGCGTTGATAAAGAAAATGTTACCGTTAAAGATGACGGTAGTATTGATTTACCTAATACCGTTACTTTGTTGGTTAATACAGAACAAGCCAAACTTTTACTTGAATATGAAAAAAATGCGGATTTTTCGGTAGCACTTGTATATAGGGGCAATGAAGAAACCGCCAAAGAATATCTGAAAAAGCAAGACGATTACTTCGGAGGTTGAATATGGGTAAAATAATCGCTGTAACCGGAAGCCACTCTTCCGGGAAGACAATTCTCTCCTTAAAACTGGCCGAAGAAATTTATTATAATTCAAAGCCGATAGTTTTATTTATCTCCCCCGACTACACTACGCCTACGCTTCCGTTTATATTCCCTAACAAGAACAAAGAGGATTTATTCTCTTTGGGTGAAATTCTTGACCGTGACGAAATTCAAAAGGACGATATTTTAAAAAATACGGTTGTTACAAAGGCAATGGAAAATATGGGATTTATCGGTTATTCTGCCACCGAAAACAAATACAGTTATCCCGATATTACGATTGATAAAGCAACCACCTTTTTAAAACTTGCTTCCGGTTTGTGTGACTACTTGATTGTCGACTGTGCTTCCTGCCAGGAAAATATTTCAATCGCCGCCGTCACTAATGCCGACACCGTAATAAACCTTGTTACCGCCGATTTAAAAAGTATGTGTTGGTTTGCTTCCAATGATAATTTTATTTCAAAAATCGGTAATCAAATAAACGTTCTAAACATCCCGGACAAAGATTTTTATATGCCCGAAGAAACCGTAAAGAAAAAGTTGAAAATACACTATACCGTACCGTTTTCTCTGTCTGTTAAGAAACAGGCGCTTTGCGGAACGCTAACCGAAACGTTACCTGATATGAGTTTTAGAAAATCGGTTCAAGGAATTGCTAAGGCGGTGATTTAATGCCGCTTTTAAGTTTTGAGGCCGTCCTTAAAGATTTACAAGGGTATATATCATCTTCTTATCCAGCCGCCTTATTGGAAGAACAAAAAAACATCCAGTTAAAGGCGTATATAGAAAAGCGTTTAAGGGACAAAGATTATTCGGTCGAGAATATGACTTTTTCGCAAATATCCGAAAAAGCATATAACGAAATGGCAGAATACTCTGTTATTACACCTTTCTTAAACCGCCCGGATGTTGAAGAAATTAACATTAACTGTTGGAACGATATTGCGGTAACGTTTAATGACGGACACATAGAAAAACTTCCCGAACATTTTCGAAGTCCGGAACACGCCGTTGATATCGTTAAACGGCTTCTGCACCGTTCAAATATGATAATTGACAATGCAATACCGATAGCACAGGGGCATTTGCCTAATAATACACGAATTACCGCCCTAAAAGAACCTATCGTTGACGAGGGACGAGGTATAAGTGCTTCTGCCAGACTGCTACATCCTAATAAAATCACGCCGAAAGAAATTATCAGTCACGGCACCGCCACCGAAAAAATGATGGATTTTCTTTGTATGTGCCTTAGATACGGCGTATCGTTTGTTGTGGCAGGCGTAACTTCAAGCGGTAAAACAACCCTTTTAAACGCATTGCTAACCTCTATACCGGATAGCAAAAGAGTATTTACTATAGAATCCGGTTCACGTGAATTATCGCTCACAAGAACAGACAAAAACGGAAAAATAGTAAACAATGTTATACATACCATTTCCCGACCGTCCGAAAATGAAAAGTATGACATAAGTCAAGAAGATTTAGTGATTGCTTCATTGCGTTTCAATCCGGATATTATTGTTGTGGGCGAAATGAGAGATACAGAGGCGTACAATGCCGTTGAAGCATCTTTAACCGGTCATACGGTTGTATCAACCGTGCATGCTCTTGCTGCCGATGCAGCACACATACGCTTGGCTCTACTGTGTAAAAAGAAATATGACATTGATTTTGATATATCGGTATCACAAGCCGCAATGGCATTTCCGGTAGTAATATATATTCATAAATTAGAGGACAATTCCCGTAAGATAATGGATATATCCGAATGTCATATTACGTCCGACGGAAAGAGAGAATACCGCAAGTTGTTCGGTTATAAGATTACAAGCAACCGTTTGGAAGAAGGCAAACTGAAAATCGAGGGTGAATTTGAGCAGGTAAATACAATATCCGAAGATTTAAAGAACCGTCTTTTGCAGTTCGGTGCACCGATAGATTTATTAAATAAATTTACAGAAGGGGCGTAAATATGTTTTTAACGATTTTGGCCGCCTTATTAGCGGCAGTAGGTGTTACCCTAATAATAGGTATAACACCTGACGGAATTTCAGAAATAATTAACAGTATTATTTTTAAAGAAAGAACCTTGAAAATAAAATCAGCCGAAGCCCGTGGAAATAGAAAACGGAGTAATCTGATAAAGGCGCTTGTTAGGTTTAAATCCTCTCTTTCTTCTACCGGCAAACAAAAGAGTTATTCGAAAATCCTTACATTATCTGCAGTGCTGTTTCTATTCGGTGTTTTCCTTGCACTTGCTATCAAAAATGCTTTTTTGATACCTGCATTATCTGTAACCTTTGCTATGATACCGTTTTTGTATGCAAGAAAGAATATATCGGCTTATAAAAAGCAAACCGAAGTGGAATTGGAAACGGCTCTATCCGTTGTTACCACTTCTTATCTTCGTTCCGAAGATTTAGTTAGTGCCGTTAGAGAAAATATAAATTACATAAAACCACCCTTGAGACAGGTATTTTATGAATTTTTAATCGAGGTTACCGCAATAGATTCAAACGTTAATTCCGCAATCTTACTTATGCGTGACAAAATAGACAATTCGGTTTTTTTCGAGTGGTGTAATACCCTTATACTTTGTCAGAATGACCGTGTTCAAAAAGATAATCTTCAACCAATCGTCCGTAAACTAACAGATATTAGAACCGTGAACAATGAACTTGATACAATGATTCAATCCGCCAGGAACGAGTTTTGGGGAATGGTGTTTATGGTAATCGGCAGTGTACCGCTTCTTTATTTCCTTAATAAAGAATGGTTTTTTACTTTAGTACTTACTACCCCCGGTAAAATCGTACTCGGACTTAGCGGAGTTGTACTGCTTATTACAATACTGCTTTTATTCAAATTTACAAAACCGCTTGAATACAAGAGATAGGAGAAAGTAAATATGCTGATACAAATAATTGCCGGTGTTATTTTTGCGGTGGGAATCATTCTAATTTTAAGCGATTGCTTGAAATTACCTTACCGCAAAACCGAAAACGCCGCCGAACATTTAATAAAAGGAAATTCAAACGGCTTTACCGGGATAAATAATTCCCTTGAAAAATTTGCAAGAGCATTTGAAAAATCAATCAAAATTAACGAATACAAAAGAGCCGTAATATTAAGCAACCTGCAAACCGCCGGTTTAGAGATTACACCCGAACGGCACATATCAAATTGTATTGTGAAAGCGTTAGTAATTGCGTTTTTGGCTTTGCCCGCTTATTACTTCTCCCCTATCTTGTCGGTCGGAGTTTTGGTAATCGCCTTTTTAAAGTACCAAAACTCCGTTCAACTTACAAAGCAGATTAAAACGAAAATTGAGGAAATAGAAACCGAACTTCCGAGATTCGTTTTTTCTATTGAGGGTACATTAAGGCATAGCCGTGATTTGTTGGGAATGATAGAAAATTATTCTGCTAATGCCGGTGAATATTTAAAAAAGGAATTAAAAATAACCGCCGCAGATATTCGTTCGGGAAATGAAATCGAAGCGATTAAGAGATTGGAAAGCCGTGTCGGCTCTCCTATGATGAGTGATGTCTGCCGTGGACTTATAAGCATTGTCGAAGGCGGCGACACATTGTTTTATTGGCAATCGTTATCGCTTAAATTCAGCGATATACAGCGCCAACAGTTATTAAGAAAAGCAAATAAAGTTCCACACCGTGTAAGCCGCTTATCAATGGCACTTTTTATTTGCTTTATGATTCTATATATAGTTGTCGTTTTGCTCTCTATATCAAAGAGTTTTAGTATTATTTTTAAATAGGGTGGTGCGAAAGTGAAGAAAACATCCCACGCAAAAAAAGGCGAAGCATTTTTAGAGTATTGTATAGTTATGGTTCTCGTTGTAATAATGTTAATTATCGTAATAAACGTTTTCAGTTTCGTTTCCTTAAAAGTTCAACTTGACAAAATAACCGATGATTTACTACAAGTTGCTACATATACTGGCAGTTTAGGGACAAAATTCGATGAAGCAAAACAGAACCTTGAAGATACCTATTTCGATTTTGAAGTTACAGTAGATGTGTCAGAGTGGCACAGTCAGCCCGATAAAACCGTGCAATTAGGAGAAGTAATGCAAGTAACGGTTACAAAAGACACAGAGTTAAAGGGCTGTGGCGGTTTCAGTATTCCCATAACGGTGTCTTCCACACGTGCAGGACTAAGCGAAAAGTATTGGAAGTGATAATCAAATGATAAAATTTAAAGAAGGAGCCGCTTATTTAAAAAGCGCTTTCATAACCCTGTTTATCTGCATTCTTATAATGCTTATTATGACATTTTGGAGTGCTGTCGCAAATATTCAATCTTTTAAAAGTTCAGCCCGAACCGTACTTGACGCATACGTCAGCGAAAAGTCTATAAAAATATTTAACGAGATAAAAGACAGTAAAGACAATATCATTTCCTTTTCTGCAGACGATTACAATCAAAGACTTGTAAGTTTTTGCGGTTTTACTGATTCCGGCGGACACTTTGAAAAACTCAACCCCGATTTAATATATTCTGTCAGTATTCCCTCATTAACGGTAGACAATTCAGAATTGAATATGAAAATGGAATGTACCGTCACGGTGCCATTGTATTTTTGCGGAGTTCAAATAAGTAACGCTGTTGCTCCTATTTCTATCAATTCGTCCTTTGAAGACACTTTTTAAACGTAGGAGGTAATTTTATATGAGTGGCGCAAAAAACGTTTTAAGAACAAAACAAAAGGGGTTTAAGTGGTTTTTCTGCACTTTGATAATTCTTTTTATATTCTTTATTGAGTCACTTATCGCATATAACTATTTGTGTTATTTGCACGCAAATGCTGATTCCGATAATCCAAATATATATGCGTTTGTTTTATCGCTTGTCGGCTTTATGACTTATGCAAAAATTCCCTTAAATCCAAAAACACTTATTGATATTTTACGTTGCATCGGCGCCGTTTGGTATGTAAATATAATAATCTTTTGTTTTCTTCTTTTCAGTATGCACCGCAAAAGAAATTTCGCCGGCGTGGAACACGGTTCGGCAAGGTGGGCTTCTTACAGCGAAAAAAGGAATTTTAAACATTGTGAAACTGCCGGCTTAATACCGTTAGCAGATAACATTTCGGTACACCCCGAAAACAATGAATTAAATAATCTTAATGAACTTGTGGTGGGCGGTTCCGGGTCGGGTAAATCGTTTACAAAGTTAATACCGGATATTATGTATCAATTCGGAAGTTATATTATTACAGACGTTAAGGGCGACCTATATAAATTTCTTTATAAAATACTTAAGAAAAACGGTTACAAGGTAAGGGTTTTAAATTTAGAAAATTTAAAGTATTCTAACTGTTTTAACCCTATTTCGTATTGCGAGAATAATATAGATGTTGATAAACTTGTAAATACCTTCGTAATAAACTCACGAAAAGAGGGCGCACAAACCGGAGAGGCATTTTGGGAAGATACACTATCTATGCTGCTTACGGCGGCTATTCTGTATATCCTTGATACCCCGGAAGAGGAAAAGACATTTTACCGATGTTTGTGTCTTGCCGCATCGGTGGAAATTGTAAACGGCAAGGTTTCTCCTTACTGCGAGATAGAACGTGCAATGCAAAGAACGGAAATTGAAAACCCTTATTCCCCTGCAGTATTAAATTGGCGATTAGTAAAACAGGCGGCTCCCGAAACATTGCAGTCGGTTGTTATTTCTCTTACTTCACGACTTCGGCTCTGGGCAAATGAGGACTTGCAGATTTTAACCCAAAAGGACGAAATGGACTTCGATTCTCTTGCAGAGGAAAAGACCGCCATATTTTTAATCGTACCGGAGGGAGACAGAACCTATCAGGCGATTTCTTCAATGTTCATCAGCACAGCGGTAAACCGTTTAAAAACCATAGCCAAAAATAAGTACAACGGAAGTCTGCCAATGATGGTTTCGTTTGAACTGGACGAATTTGCCAACACGGGCATACTGCCTAATTGGGCCGATACGGTAAGTACCATACGTTCCCAAAACATACGGGCATTGATGATAATTCAAGACCTGCAACAGTTAAAGAAAAATTATGATAAATCCGAAAAAACAATAATGTCTAACTGTGCAATATTTAATTATCTCGGAACTTCGGATACAGAGACAAATAAAATGATTTCGGAGCGTTTAGGCAAGACAACAATATTCGGTAATGATATTTCATATCAAACCGGTATGTCCGGGCAAGGTCATATAAATGAGAGAGCCACAGGAAGAAGTCTGCTTACCGCCGATGAAATAGAGCATTTGAAAAAGGATAAAAGTATAATTATTATATCAAACTATTATCCTATATTCGCCAAAAAGTTCCGAACTGATAAGCTCCCGTTGTTTGAACTGTTAGGAAATAACACCGGCAGTCACGTTAAAAACAATACGGATATAGCAGAACAGTACGAGAAACTTTATGACGAGCATTATAAAGATTTTATGAATATAAGAAACAAACCGAAATTTGATGTTTTTGAGGAAGCAGAAAGTGCACGGGCAAGACAAAATAAACCGAAATTTTCCGAAATCGCTACCGATGAAAAAGAGCAAATCGCAGAAAATTCAAACCCCGAACAAATTAAAAATGAGTTTGAACGTTCTTTTTTAGATAACCTAAAAGCACTTAATAAATAATAGAAAATGATTATTATCATTTTGCAAGTGCGTATTTCTGCCGTGGATTTTTGCCAAAGGATTTAATTGTCGATAAACTCACAAAATACGAAAGACCGTTAAAGCGAAAAAGGAGGTCAATTAAAAATGCTTTATCAGTATTACGATCCCCACCCTCATATTTGTCGAATGAAACAATATGAATGTTGTAAAAACTATTATAACTGCCCGTTATATCATCGTTGTAAAGAACTCAAAGGATTTTCCGAAGTAGGAAAAGTATGTAAACGAGATTGTGTGACCTGTGATTACACCGGTTGCACAATGTCAACAGAAAAACGGCTATCAGAACCTTTGTATGTCAACGGCCGAGTTATGACGAAAGTCCTACCTCTTTCCATTGAACAAGAACGCAAAAAAGAACAAGCATTGCACAAAATCATTCACCGCCAAAACTACGAATTATATAATACCCTTTTTGGCGATTATCAAGAAAGACGAAGAAAGCAAAATCGTGACCGTTATCACTCCGATGCGGAATTTTACCGACAACGTGCGCGTGAATGGTATCGAACCCACTATGTTAAACAAGAAAAAACAGTCCCGGAAGCAATTATGCCGAAATGTAAATTTGATTGTTTTAACTGCCAGCATGGAGACTGTATTTTACCGGAAGATTGGCGGCATAAAGCCAATATGGAAAATTGGAAGAAAAATAACCCCAATTATTTCGCTGAGTACCGAGAACAAAATAAAGAACTGTTGCGAGAAAAAGGAAAGAAATATTATGAAGAACATCGAGAAGAACGATTGGCAGCACTGAAACTTCATCGTCAAAAACCGGAAATCAAAGCACAAAGAGCAGCTTACGACAAAGAATATCGCAAAATTCACCCGGAAAAAGAACGAGAGAGACAGCGAAGATATTATGAATCACATAAAGATGAAATCAACGCAAGACGACGACAGCAACGTGCTGAGTTAAAAAATGCTGTTACGACCACCATAGCAATGCCGATAACAGAATAGAAAGAAAACTCGCTTGATAAATAATAAA
>CAMFZK010000027.1 GCA_946006915.1 uncultured Clostridia bacterium | reverse complement strand
AAATACCGAGTATCGGCACGCCTGCATTTAATATTTGGGGGTCATAATGGGGAGAATTTTGGTCGTAAACGCTGTTAGGACCGCCTGTAAAAATAATACCCTTATATCCCTCTTGTTTTATTTGTTCTACCGTAATTTTATTATAGGGTTTAATTTCGGCATAAACCTGCTCTGCTCTTACCCTGCGGGCAATCAGTTGATTATACTGACCGCCGAAATCCAAAACAAGGATTTTATCCAATACATTCTCTCCCTTCTTACAAATCAATTTCCGCCGACTGTTTTTCAATTCCCGAAAGCAAGGGCTTGATTTTTTCTAAAAACGCCGTAACCTGTTCGGGACATCTGCCAATATAAAGTGACGGAGTAAGTAGTTGGTTCATTTCTTCTTCTTTTAGTCCGAATTCTTTTTCGTTTGCTAACCTTGAAAGCAAGTCGCAATCCTTACCCGCTTTCATTCCTGCGGTGGCTTCCATAGAACATTTGCGGATAATTTCGTGCAACTGTTGACGGTTTCCGCCCCTTTTTACCGCCTCCATCATTAAGTTTTCGGTAGCAATAAAGGGTAAGAACTCTTTAACGTTCTTTTCAATGATTTTTTCGTTTACACGAAGACCGTCGGTTACGTTTTGTGCAAGACGGAGTATTGCATCACAGGTCAAGAAACCTTCGGGCAATGATATACGGCGGTTTGCCGAATCGTCAAGCGTTCTTTCAAGCCATTGGGTAGAGGCGGTCATAGGTGCGTTTAAAGCGTCCGCCATTAAATAACGTGCAAGCGAGCAAATACGTTCACTGCGCATGGGGTTTCTTTTATAAGCCATTGCCGAAGAGCCGATTTGGTTCTTTTCAAAAGGTTCTTCTATTTCACGGTCATGCTGTAATAAACGAATATCGTTTGCCATACGGTAGCAACTTTGAGCAACCGAAGAAAGTGCATTTAAAATACGGCTGTCAACCTTGCGAGGGTATGTTTGACCCGAAACATCGAAGCATTCCGAAAAATCAAACTCCCCTGCTATTATACGGTTCATCTCGTCAATTTTTGCATTGTCGCCCTCAAATAAATCAACAAAACTGGCCTCGGTGCCGGTAGTTCCCCTGCAACCCAAGAACTTGATATTTTCAATAGCAAAATCAATTTCTTTAAGGTCGGAAAGTAAATCCTGCATCCAAAGTGTTGCACGTTTTCCAACCGTTACAAGTTGTGCAGGTTGGAAATGTGTGTAACCCAAGGTGGGTAACGCTTTGTAATTTTCGGCAAAATCCGAAAGGTTTTTGAGAACTTTTAAAAGTTCTGTTCTTAAATACTTTAAGCCGTCCCTATAAATTATAAGGTCGGCATTATCGGTAACATAGCAACTTGTAGCACCAAGGTGAATAACGCCTGCGGCTTTTGGTGCAACCTTGCCGTAAGCATAAACGTGTGCCATTACGTCGTGACGTACTTCTTTTTCACGTTTTGCAACACATTCATAGTCAATATCGGTAATATGTGCCGAAAGTTCGTCAACCTGTTCCTTTGTAATGGGAAGACCCAAGGTCATTTCTGCCTTTGCAAGTGCTACCCAAAGTTTACGCCAAGTTTGGTATCTTGTATCGGACGAGAAAAGCGAGCACATATAGTCGGAAGCGTATCTTGAAGATAACGGGGATTCGTAATTTGTTTTCATAAATTTTCTCCTTGGATTTTATCTAATTACAATGCTTTCACGTTCGGGTCCTACCGAAACGTACTTAATAGGACAACCTATTTGCTTTTCAACAAACAATACATAGTCCTGTGCTTGTTTCGGTAAATCTTCCCACTTGCGGGCGCTTGTAATATCACACTTCCAACCGTCAAAATACTCTACAACGGGTTGTGCGTTTTTAAGTGCTACAGGGAACGGGAAACGGTCGGTTTCTTTTCCGTCAA
Organism: uncultured Clostridia bacterium; assembly: GCA_946006915.1. Taxonomy (GTDB): domain Bacteria; phylum Bacillota; class Clostridia; order Oscillospirales; family Acutalibacteraceae; genus UBA737. Next base: position 9,145 of record CAMFZK010000027.1, on the reverse strand, counting down.
CCAAATATTTAGTGCAAACGGGGATTTTATCCATATAACTTAAAACGTCCAACTTTGTAAGGGCAATAGCGGTTGCCGCCTGAACTTCAACCCCGTATTTTGTTGCAACAATATCAATAGGACCTACTCTGCGGGGTCTTCCGGTTTTAGCGCCGTACTCAAAACCGTTTTTGCGGAGTTCTTCGGCTTCTTCGCCGAACATTTCGCAAACAAACGGTCCTTCGCCGACACAGGTAGAATATGCTTTAACAACACCGACAACATCGTTTATTTTTGCACTCGGAAGACCGGAGCCGATGGGCGCATAAGCCGCCGTGGTATTAGATGAAGTGGTATATGGGTAAATACCGTAATCCAAATCACGCAAAGAACCCAACTGTGCCTCAAAAAGAATATTTTTGCCGTTTTCCTGTTGTTCTTTTAAGAATGCACCGGTATCGCAAATATAGGGTTTAATCTTTTCGCAATAGGTGTTAAGCCATTCTTCCAACATTTCTTTTGTATAGGGCTTTGCACCGTAAACCTTTGTTAAGGTTAAGTTCTTCCATTCCATAATGTCATAAAGATGCTGCCTTAACTCCTCGGGGTAGAAAAGTTCACCCGCAAGAACGGTTTTCTTTTGATATTTGTCCGAATAAAAAGGTGCTATACCCTGTTTTGTAGAACCGTACTTTTTATCTGCAAGACGCATTTCTTCAAGTTCGTCCATATCACGGTGCCAAGGAAGTAAAAGTGAGGCACGGTCGCTTATTTTAAGGTTTTCGGGTGTTAAACTAACCCCTTGTGACATTACTTCTTCCATTTCGTTCCAAAGATTTTCCGGGTCTATTGCAACGCCGTTGCCAAGCAGGTTTACAACGCCGTTTCTGAATATTCCCGAAGGCAAAAGGTGAAGTGCAAATTTGCCCCGTTCGTTTATAACGGTATGGCCTGCGTTTCCGCCGCCCTGGAAACGAACAACAACGTCATACTTTTCGGTAAGTAAATCTACCATTCTGCCCTTGCCTTCGTCGCCCCAGTTTATACCTACTATCGCACAGTTAGACATTTTTGCACCCCCGTTAAATATGTTCGTTAAGACGTTTCATAATTTCGGCGTAAGCGTCTTCCACTCCGCCCATATCACGTCTGAATCTGTCTTTATCTAATTTTTCGTTTGTTTTGCTGTCCCAAAGTCTGCAAGTGTCGGGGCTGATTTCGTCAGCAAGTACAACAGTTCCGTCCGAAAGTTTACCGAACTCTAATTTAAAGTCAACCAAAGTAACACCGCAACCCGACCAGAATTTCTTCAATTCTTCGTTTACGGCAAAAGCGTATTTCTTGATGGTTTCAATTTCTTCGGGGGTTGCCAACTTCATAGCAATAGCGTGATAAGCGTTCATTAACGGGTCGCCCAGTTCATCATTCTTATAAGAAAATTCAATGGTGGGAGTTTCAAAAACGAAGCCCTCCTCTACGCCGTAGCGTTTAGAAAAAGAACCGGCCGCAATATTACGGATAATAACTTCAAGCGGTACAATAGATACCTTTTTTACAATTGTTTCACGGTCGTTAATTTCTTCAACATAATGGGTGGGTATACCCGATTTTTCAAGGCGTTCCATAAGCCGATTGCTCATTTTGTTGTTAATAACGCCTTTGCCTGCAATAGTTCCCTTTTTAAGGCCGTTGAATGCCGTAGCATCGTCCTTATAAGAAACTATAAGAAATTCCGGATCATCTGTCTTAAATACCTTTTTTGCTTTTCCTTCGTAAAGCTGTTCTTTTTTAGTCATAACTCTTAAAACCTCCGCTTTTTTTAAATAAAAAAAGGCAATAATGCTTTAATGTTAAACATTAAAGACACCTTTGCCCTTACTTGCTGATTTTGGCTAAAAAAAGATACAAAGACACTTCCAGCCATAAGTCAAAGACGCCTTTGCCTTTTCCCGCATTATTATACTATTTTTTGACCTATTTGTCAACTGTTAGAATTGTATATTTATATTTACATTCTACTGTATATTTGTGTTTACTTTTTTACATTATAGGGCAAAAAAATAGTATATTTTCGGTTTTAAGGTTATAATTACATTCGCTTTATATTCCGCTGTCGCCGTAGTTTGAAAGTACACGTGCAGAGGGGTCGTTTACGTTGCAACCCTCCCACTGTTTATTAGGCATCCAAAAGTCCACAACCATTTCGGACTGTCCTTTATAATACTTTTCAAATATTTCTCTGTAAAGCAATGATTCTTTTGTAAAGGGCTTTGCATGGGTATATTTTTGGCATTTTTCCCTGAACTCCTCGTCTGAGTACTGTTTTTCGGCATATTCTTTTAGGTAATCCACCATAGAATGACCTACCGCATCCGAAAAAGCGGCTTTTTCACGCCAGAGTATTTCCTGGGGTAAATAATCCATTCCGTCAAAAGCGTGGCGTAAAAGGTATTTACCCTTGCCGTATGTATTAACCTTCATTTTAGGGTCAAGCGACATAACGTATTTTACAAAATCAAGGTCGCCGAACGGAACTCTGGCTTCAAGCGAGTTTACCGAAATACAACGGTCGGCACGGAGTACGTCATACATATGGAGTTCTCTCACCCGCTTTTGTGCCTCCTCTTGGAATGCTTCGGGTGACGGTGCAAAATCGGTATATTTATAACCGAAAAGTTCGTCCGATATTTCGCCCGTAAGAAGTACACGTATATCGGTTTGTTCGTGAATTGCCTTGCAGATTAAATACATACCCATACTTGCACGGATAGTGGTAATATCATAAGTGCCGAGAAGTTTTATAAGCGAGTCAAGGGTAGATATAATCTCTTCGGGTGTCATATAAATTTCTTTATGTTCACTGCCTATATAATCGGCAACCTGTTTTGCGTATTTTAAGTCAATAGCATCCTCGGTCATACCTATTGCAAAGGTTTTAATCGGTTTTGCCGACTTTTTTGCGGCAATAGCGCAAACAAGCGAAGAATCTAACCCGCCCGAAAGCAAAAAACCAACCTTTGCGTCGGCAACAAGACGTTTTTCAACCCCTGCAATCAGTTTTTTACGTATATTTTTACAAGCGGTTTCCAAGCCGTCCGTGCATACGGTATCCACCTTTGCTATATCGCAGTAACAGTAAAATTTGCCGTCTTTATAATAGTGTCCCGGTGGGAACGGCATAATTTTATCCGCAATACCCACAAGGTTTTTGGGTTCGCTTGCGAACAAAATAATACCGTCTTTATCGTAACCGTAATACAAAGGACGAATGCCTATAGGGTCACGTGCGGCGATATATTCGCCCGTTTCGCCGTCATAAATTATCAAAGCAAATTCGGCGTCCAACCGTTCAAACATATCCGTACCGTATTCACGGTATAAAGGAAGTATTATTTCACAGTCGCTGTCGCTTTTAAACTTATATCCTTTTTCTATAAGTTTTTCACGCTCTGCCGAAAAGCCGTAAAGTTCGCCGTTACAAACCGCATAACTGCCGCCGAGGGAGAAGGGTTGCATACCCTCCTCCGTTAGTCCCATAATAGCAAGCCGATGAAAACCGAGAAGTCCTTTACCGGTGTCTATGATACGGCTATCGTCCGGACCGCGTGATACCGTTTCACTAAAGCCCTTTTTAAATTTTTCGGTAGTGGCACCAACACCACAGTACCCCATAATAGAACACATATTAAATACCTCCGTAAAGTACTCGGTTTTCACCTTTAAATAATTATTCTACGTCTTGCAAAGCGTCGTAACCTTCTTCGCCGGTACGAACTTTAACAACATTTTCAACATCGTAAACAAAGATTTTACCGTCACCTATATGACCTGTATAAAGTACACGTTTTGCGGTATCTATAACCGTTCTTACGGGAACTTTGCTTACAATAATATCCACCTGAACTTTAGGCAACAAGTTGGCTTCAATTTGCACCCCACGGTAGTATTCGGGTTTGCCTTTTTGTATTCCGCAACCCAAAACGTGAGAAACCGTCATACCTGTAATGCCTATATCCATCATTGCGGATTTAAGTGCCTCAAAGCGGGATTCTTTACAAATAATTTCAATCTTTGTAAATTTAGGTGTTCCCTCTTCAAATACCGGCACTTTCTTAATCGGAATTGCCTCTGCAACGGGTGTTTCACCGCTTACCGCAACTGCCTCGCTGTAACCGTAGTCAATGCTTTCAACTGCCGGTACAAAGTCTGCATAAGCGCTGGGTAAACCGTGTTCGGTACTGTCAAGACCTTTGATTTCCTCTTCTTCGCTTACACGTAAACCGATTGTCTTTTTAATAATCATAAATGTTACGGTCATTGTAATCGCAGTCCACAAAAGAATAGCAACAATACCGAGTGTTTGAACGCCTAAAAGTGTGAATTTACCGGTGTAGAAAAGACCTTCAAGTCCTGCAGGGGCTTTGGGGTTAGCCAAAAGACCTACCGCAACAGTACCCCAAACACCGTTTGCCAAGTGAACGCCTACCGCACCTACGGGGTCGTCTATATGGAGTTTAAGGTCAAGCCATTCTACAACTACTACGACAAGTATACCCGAAACAATACCTACTATGGCAGAGCCGAAAGCATCTAATGCATCGCATCCTGCGGTAATACCTACAAGACCGGCAAGTGAAGCGTTAAGACACATTGAAACATCGGGTTTGCCGTTTTTAACCCAAGTGTAAATCATTGTGGTAACGGTAGCAACGGCAGGAGCAATGGTTGTGGTAACAAAGATTGATGCGAGCGAATTTTTATCCCAAGCGGCAGCACCGTTAAAACCGTACCAACCGAACCAAAGAATAAAGCAACCGAGTGCGCCTAATGTAATTGAGTGACCGGGAATTGCGTTTACTTTTTTAACCTTACCCGATTTATCTTTTATGTATTTGCCAAGACGGGGACCTACCATTATAGCACCGATTAAAGCGGTGATACCGCCAACCGAGTGGATAGCAGCCGAACCCGCAAAATCGTGGAATCCCAAATTTACAAGCCAACCTTTTGAGTTCCAAACCCAACCTGCTTCCACGGGGTATACAAAGAGTGAAATAACACCCGAATAGATACAGTAGGAAATAAACTTTGTACGCTCTGCCATAGCGCCTGATACTATTGTTGCCGCAGTAGCACAGAACACAAGGTTAAATACAAAGGAGGGTGCGTTGCCGTCTTGCAAGAATTTGCCGAAGTTTGTTAAAATTTGCAAATTGGGAACACCGAATATGCCGAAAACATAATCTTCAGCCATCATAAGACTAAATCCCAAAAGAACAAATACTACTGTTCCTATGCAAAAGTCCATAAGGTTTTTCATTATAATGTTACCGGCGTTTTTTGCTCTTGTAAAACCGGTTTCAACCATTGCAAAGCCAGCTTGCATAAAGAACACAAGTGCAGCACCTATAAGAAACCATACACCGAAAACTTCGCTTGTTACGGTTTCTTCGACAATTTTCGTAATTTCTTCTACCATAATAATTCCTTCTTTCTTTACTTAACACCGAAGAGTAAATCGGCGTATGACGGATAAGGCCAGTATTTCTTTGCGGTCTTTGTTTCGGCAACATCGCAAAGTGCACGCAATTCGCTCATTTTTAAAGTAAGTTTATCCCTTATTGCAAAAGACTGTTCCTCTATATCATCAGCACCGTTTACGGTGTTAAGTACGCTTTCCAATTCTTCACACTTAAGTCCTATACTGTCAATAAGTCCCGAAAGTGTTTTTAAAGTTTTGGTTTCATAATCACAGGCAATTTCGGGGTCGATATTCTTTTTAGCGTTAATACCTTTAGCCAAAACTCTTGTGTATTTTGCTACTGCAGGCAAAATATCGGTAAGTGCCATATTAAGCATTGTATTTGCTTCGATAATAATGGTCTTGCAGTAGTTTTCCAAGGTGATTTCATATCTTGATTCAAGTTCAGCCAAACTGAATACACCGTGAGAAGTTAACATATCCACATTCTTTTTATCAAGCAAATGTGGCATACAGTCAACTGTAGTACGGTAGTTAAGAAGACCTCGTTTTTCGGTTGCTTCTTTAATCCAACTGTCGTCATAACCGTTGCCGTTAAATATAATGCGCTTATGGTCTTTAATGGTTTTCTTAATCATTTCGTGAAGTGCGGTTTCAAAATCTTTCGCACCCTCTAACCTGTCGGCATATATTTTAAGCGATTCGGCAACCGCCGTGTTAAGCATTATGTTAGCACAGGCAATACTGTTAGATGAACCGAGCATACGAAATTCAAACTTGTTGCCCGTAAAGGCAAATGGAGAAGTTCTGTTACGGTCGGTTGTGTCACGGTTGAATTTAGGAAGAACCGTAGCACCCAGTTTCATCTGTGTTTTTTCTACACCCTTATAAGGTGTATCGGTTTCTATTGCTTCAAGTACCGCATTAAGTTCGTCACCCAAGAAGATGGACACAACAGCGGGAGGTGCTTCGTTAGCGCCCAAACGGTGGTCGTTGCCGGCAGTTGCAACCGATATACGCAATAAATCCTGATAATCGTCTACCGCTTTAATTACGGCACAAAGGAACAAAAGGAACTGTGCGTTTTCGTAAGGTGTAGCACCGGGTGAAAGCAAGTTCTGACCCAAATCGGTAGCAATAGACCAGTTGTTGTGCTTACCGCTTCCGTTTACACCTGCAAAGGGTTTTTCGTGAAGTAAGCAAACAAGACCGTGCTTACTTGCAACTTTCTGCATAATTTCCATTGTAAGTTGGTTATGGTCGGTTGCAATATTTGTTGTGGTATAAATCGGTGCTAATTCGTGTTGTGCGGGGGCTACTTCGTTGTGTTCGGTTTTTGCCAAAACGCCCAATTTCCAAAGTTCGTCGTTAAGTTCTTCCATATAGGCGGCAACCCTTGGTTTAATTACGCCAAAGTAGTGGTCGTCCATTTCCTGTCCTTTAGGCGGTTTTGCACCGAAAAGGGTTCTGCCGGTAAAACGCAGGTCGGGACGCTGTTCGTACATTTCTTTGGTAACAAGGAAGTATTCCTGTTCGGGACCTACCGAACTTGTAACACGCTTAACTTTGTCATTTCCGAAAAGTTTTAAAATACGAAGTGCCTGTTTGTTAAGTGCCTCCATCGAACGAATCAATGGGGTTTTCTTGTCAAGCGCATGACCGCCGTAAGAACAAAATGCGGTAGGAATACAAAGGGTTTTGCCTTTTATAAATGCGTAAGAAGTCGGGTCCCAAGCGGTGTAACCTCTTGCCTCAAAGGTTGCACGAAGTCCGCCTGACGGGAAAGAAGAAGCATCCGGCTCGCCTTTTATAAGTTCTTTACCCGAAAATTCCATAATAACGCTGCCGTCGGGTGAAGGGGTAATAAAACTGTCGTGCTTTTCGGCAGTAATACCTGTAAGCGGCTGAAACCAGTGGGTGTAGTGGGTAGCGCCTTTGGAAATTGCCCAATCTTTCATAGCGGCGGCAACTGCGTTTGCCACATTTATATCAAGTTCCGCACCCTCGTCTATTGTCTTTTTAAGCGAGGCGTAAACTTTAGCCGACAAGGTAGATTTCATTACTCTGTCGTCAAAAACCATACTTCCGAAATAATCTTTTACTGTACTCATAATAATTTCTCCTTATTTTTGAGGTTATAAAAAAGAAAAGGTGCCTTTAATGCTTAATACATTAAAGACACCTTTGCCTTAATTTTTAAATTGTTATACTTTATACAATACCTTGAGCGTTCATTGCATTTACTACTTTTTCAAAACCTGCTATATTAGCACCGATAACAAAGTTATCTTCAAAGCCGTACTTTTTAGCAGCGTCATCAATATTGTGATACAAGTTAACCATAATGCCCTTGAGTTTAGCGTCAACTTCTTCAAAAGACCAACTGAGACGTTCACTGTTTTGTGACATTTCAAGTGCGGAGGTAGCAACACCGCCGGCATTTGCGGCTTTACCGGGCAAGAATATTACTCCGTTTGCCTGCAAATATTCGGTAGCATCTGCAGTGGTAGGCATATTTGCACCTTCTGCAACAACGGCTACACCGTTTGCAACCAATACTTTTGCATCATCAATATTAAGTTCGTTTTGAGTAGCGCAAGGAAGTGCAATATCACACTTAACCGACCATACGCCTTTGCCTTCGTGGTATTCGGAATTAGGTCTGTAATTTTTATATTCGGTAAGACGTGCACGTTTAACCTCTTTAATTTCTTTAAGAGCGTCAACATCAATTCCGTCCGGGTCATAAACCCAACCGGTAGAATCCGAACAGGTTACAACCTTTGCACCTAATTGCTGTGCTTTTTGTATTGCATAAGTAGCAACGTTACCTGCACCCGAAACAACAACGGTTTTGCCTTCGATAGAATCACCGTGGCATTTGAGCATTTCTTCGGTTATGTAAAGAAGACCGTAGCCGGTTGCCTCTGTTCTTGCAAGTGAACCGCCGTAAGAAAGTCCCTTACCGGTAAGTACGCCTTCATATAAATTGCGAAGACGTTTGTACTGACCGAACATATAACCGATTTCACGTGCGCCTGTACCGATATCACCTGCCGGTACGTCGGTATCAGCACCGATATATTTGCTAAGTTCAGTCATAAAGCTTTGGCAGAAAGCCATAACTTCACGGTCTGATTTACCTTTGGGGTCAAAGTCCGAACCGCCTTTACCGCCGCCAATCGGAAGACCGGTTAAACTGTTTTTAAATACCTGTTCGAAACCGAGGAATTTAATAATACCTAAATTAACCGAAGGATGTAGTCTTATACCGCCCTTGTAAGGACCGATTGAACTGTTAAACTGAACACGGTAACCTGTGTTTACCTGAACCTGACCTTTATCGTCAACCCACGGAACACGGAATTTAATCTGTCTTTCAGGATTTACAATTCTTTCAAGCAAAGCATCTTTACGGAACTGTTCTTCGTTTGCGTCAACCACAAGACGGAGAGAATCCAAAACTTCGCGAACCGCTTGGTGAAATTCGGGTTCATTTGGGTTTTCTTTAATTACTCTTTCAATTACTTCATCAACGTATGACATTCTGTTTTTCCTCCCTGAAACAAAACAAAAATAAAAAAAGAAAAGACCCCTTTAACGGCACGAAAATACTCACACCATTAAAGACGTCGTTGCCTTTATGTTTGAATTATACTACCGCAAAATTTATTTGTCAACCCC
>CAMFZK010000026.1 GCA_946006915.1 uncultured Clostridia bacterium | reverse complement strand
GCAAGCGACTTGGGCGATAACTTTAAGTTTGTAAAAGAAAATATGGTTTGCAAAATCTTGTCTTACAAAGGCAACGTTTTCGGCATTGAACCGCCCACATTCGTTGAATTGCAGATAACCCAAACCGACCCCGGTTTTGCAGGTAACACCGCTACCAATGCCACAAAACCCGCAACTGTTGAAACAGGCGCAGAAATCCGCGTACCGCTTTTCATTAACGAAGGCGATATGGTTCGTATTGATACTCGCACAGGCGAATATATGGAACGTGCATAATTTTAACGGAGGTATTTTATAATGGATATTTGTGAAAAAGTTGCTTATATAAAAGGTTTGGCAGAAGGTCTTTCGCTTGACGAAAGCACAAAAGAAGGTAAAATTCTTACCGCTATTATTGATTTACTCGGTGATATTACCGAAGAAATTTGTGACATTGAAGACGGTTGCGACGAACTTTTAGAACAAATTGATGCAGTTGATGAAGACTTGGCTTCTTTGGAAGACATTATTTACGAAGATGATGAAGACGATTGTGACTGCGACTGTGACTGTGACTGCGAAGACGACGAAGTTTACGAAATCGAATGTCCCGCTTGCAACGATATTATTTATCTTGATGCTGATATGTTGGAAGAAGAAGGTATGGTTTGTCCCAACTGCGGAACAAATCTTGAATTTGATTTTGACGGTTGCGACTGTGATTGTGACTGTGACTGCGGTTGCGAAGAAACCGAAGAATAATTTTTAAAAAATCTTTAAATGCCGCACCTTATGTGCGGCATTTTGAATATTTGAAGGTAGTTATGAATAAAACGGAATTAAAACTTGAATATGAAATTTGCGAAAATGAAAATTCGGGAATACCCGTAATTGTGGTAGCGGCAGGCAATTCTACCCGAATGAAAGGCACTAACAAACAGTTGGCACTTTTGGGCGGAATCCCCGTTATTATAAGAACCTTGCGTAACTTTGAAAACAGTAAGGATATTTCAAACATTATTTTGGTTGTAAAAGATACCGATTTGTTTGAAATTCAAATGCTAACGCATAAATATATGATTACCAAAATATCGGATATTGTGTGCGGCGGAAATTCACGTCAGGAATCGGTTTTAAACGGTTTTGCACGTCTTAAAGATACCGACAAATCGGTTTTAATACATGACGGAGCAAGACCTTTTGCAGATGAAAGAATTATAAATTCCGTCGTTTCCGCTCTTAAAACACACTCGGCGGTGACCTGTGCCGTAAAGGTTAAGGACACTGTTAAGGAAATTGATAAGGACGGTAAAGTTATAAAAACTTTAAAACGTGACTCTTTGGTTGCGGTTCAAACTCCCCAGGGAGTAGAAAAGGCAAAATATTTAGAGGCGGTTAAAAGTGTTAATGTAGCCGATTTTACCGACGATACTTCCATAATGGAAGCGGCAGGATATGATGTTTTCACGGTTGAGGGCAGTTACAAAAACATTAAAATTACAACCGAAGAAGATATGATTTCCGCCAACGCCTTTTTAAGTAAGGAGGATTAAAATGCGAATAGGTCACGGTTATGATGTCCACAAATTTGCCGAAAACCGCAAATGTATAATCGGCGGTGTAGAAATTCCCTTTGAAAAAGGGTTGCTCGGTCATTCGGATGCCGATGTTTTACTTCACGCAATTTGTGATGCTTTGTTAGGTGCGGCGGCACTTGGGGATATAGGCAGGCATTTCCCTGATAATGACAACTCATTTTTAAATATTGACAGCCGTATTTTACTGCGTAAAACGGTGCAACTTTTGGAAGAAAAGGGTTATAAAGTCGGCAATATTGATGCCACGGTTATTGCCCAAAAGCCGAAAATGGCTCCCTATATTTCGCAAATGGCGGAAAATATTGCAAAGGATTGTAAGACCGATATTAAAAATATAAATGTTAAAGCCACAACCGAAGAGGGACTCGGGTTTACAGGTTCGCTTGAGGGTATTTCTGCCCACGCAGTATGTATTATTGAGTAATAAAATAGGACGGGTTATCATACTTTTTATTGGTGATAAGTATGAAACTTTATTTTGTTATTTCCAAAAAGAATTTGGCAGTAATTTTGGCGGCGGTGATAATCGGACTAATTTTAATAGGTCAGTTTTTCACTGCAAAACAAGACGGGTTTGTGGGTTCTACCAACGCAAAAAGGGTGGAATTTTTGAAAAGTTTGGGACTTGCAGTAAATGAAACTCCCACCGAAGTAAAAAATATCACAATACCCGAAAATTTCAGCGAAGTTTATAAAAACTATAACAATTTACAAATAGAAAGCGGTTTTAACCTCGAAAAATATAAAGGTAAATCCGCACAAGTATATACCTATTCTTTGGAAAACGAAACTGTCGCTCATTTAATTGTTTGCAATGACAAAATTGTAGGCGGTGATATATCCGGGAACGAATTTGACGAAAGAATAACAGGACTTAAAGGTAAAAACAAATGACCGAACAAAGATTTGATAAAATAATAGCATCGCAGTTTAATATTTCACGCAAGGACGCACGAACGGGAATTAGAAAAGGCAAAGGCGTTGTGGACGGACAGGTTATTAAAGACCCCGCAGCACAAATATCCGTAAATTCGCAAATCGTCTACGGCGGTAAAACCCTTAATTATAAAGAGCATATTTACATTTTAATGAACAAACCCAAAGGGGTGCTTTCGGCTTCAAGTGACAAGAAAAAACAAACTGTTGTGGATTTAGTACCGGGGCGACTTAAACGCAACAATCTTTTCCCCGTCGGTCGGCTTGATAAAGACACAACGGGACTTTTAATTATAACCGACGACGGCGAGTTTGCACACAACGCAATCTCCCCTAAAAAGGATATTTTAAAAACCTATGTAGCAGAACTTGACGGCGAAGTTACCGAGCAAATGGTGGATATTTTTGCAAACGGCGTTGTGTTGGCAGACGGTACGGTTTGTAAAAAAGCGTATTTAAAGCCGCTTTACGGCAACAAAGCGGAAATTAAAATAAGCGAGGGTAAATACCACCAAATCAAGCGTATGTTCGGCACGGTAGGTCTTGGCGTTAATGAGCTTTCAAGAGTGGCTTTCGGCACACTCCATTTGACTGATGATTTGAAACCCGGCGGATGCCGTGAACTTGAAACTTGGGAAATAAAGGCAGTTTTTTGCCGGGATTAACACAAATATAGCAAATTTCAACAAAAGGTTATTCGCAATATTGGGTATTATTTGCATAGCAATTTTGCTCCAAATTTGTTATAATAACAACTGTTAAATAATGTTTTCAGCAATAGGAGGCTGCAAAATGGCAAGTTTATCACTACGCAATGTTTACAAAAGATATCCCGGCGGTGTAACAGCCGTTACAGACTTCAACCTTGAAATTAAGGACAAGGAATTTATTATTCTCGTTGGTCCTTCAGGTTGCGGTAAATCTACCACATTGAGAATGGTAGCAGGTCTTGAAGAAATTTCCGACGGTGAAATTTACATCGGCGACCGTCTTGTAAATGACGTTGCTCCTAAAGACCGTGATATTGCAATGGTTTTCCAAAACTATGCACTTTATCCTCATATGACAGTGTTTGATAATATGGCTTTCGGTCTTAAACTTCGCAAAACACCTAAGGATGAAATCCGTCGCCGTGTTGAAGAAGCAGCCCGTATTCTTGATATTGAACACCTTCTTGAACGTAAACCGAAGGCATTGTCCGGCGGTCAGCGTCAACGTGTTGCTTTGGGTCGTGCAATCGTTCGTGAGCCGAAAGTATTCTTGCTTGACGAACCTCTTTCCAACTTGGACGCTAAACTTCGTGCACAAATGCGTACCGAAATTTCTAAACTTCACCAACGTCTTGGTACAACCTTTATTTACGTAACCCACGACCAAACCGAAGCTATGACAATGGGTACCCGTATCGTAGTTATGAAGAGCGGTCTTGTTCAACAGGTTGATACTCCTCAAAACCTTTATCTCCGTCCTTGCAACCTCTTTGTTGCCGGATTTATCGGTTCTCCTCAAATGAACTTTATCGAATCCAAAATCCTTAAAGAAGGTAACGACTTCTTTGTAGAATTCGGTTCTGAAGATACCAAAACACGTGCAGGTGTTAAATACAAAATTAAACTTCCGGCTGACAAAAACAAGAACGACTGTCTTGTTCCTTATATCGACAAGGAAGTTATTATGGGTATCCGTCCCGAAGATGTGCATAACGAAGAAGACCTTATTGAAAAATTCAAAGACGGTATTGTTGAGGCAAACGTAGAAGTTACCGAACTTATGGGTGCTGAAACCTACCTCTATATGAACTGCGAGGGTCAACAAATCAACGCACGTGTTGCTCCTACAAATACAGCACGTCCCGGCGATAAAATTCAAATCGCTCTTGAACCCAACAAGATTCACATCTTCGATAAAGACACCGAACTTACAGTTACTAACTGATAAAAAGGGTGAGTTAATTAAAAACTATGACACGTTGAAAGCGCTTATTTCGCTTTCAACGTGTTTTTTGTATTTAATAATGATCTTATTTATCGAAAACAAATTAACCTACTGTAAGGTCAATTTATGGCTTTATACCGCAAAAATATAACAGGCGAAAAACTTCGCCCGTTATAAGTCAATTAAATTTAATATCCTAATTCTTCGCCACAAAGTATTACTGTCATTCTTTCTTTATCCTTTTGCAATGCTGAAATAAGGTAATTACGGCATATTCTGGTGTCACACCTGCAACCGTCGATAAATTTTGGCTTATCGTTGTTTAAAAGCGAAACACAGTGTCCTAACTTGACGCAAGGGTTGTTCAGTCCCAAACGCACACAGTTTTTTGGTGCGGCAATCTTTTTGACACGCAAAAATGCCTCGTCCAAATCTTTTACTATTTTATTTACACCTACAACCATAATAACCTTTTTAGGTCCGAACGCAATAGCCGAAATGCGGTTTGCAAAGCCGTCCACATTAAGCAACTCCCCGTCCTCGGTTACGGCATTAGCAGAGCAAAAGTAATAATCTATTCCTATTACACTTTTAAAAATTTCGGTTTTTTCCTCTGGCGTTATCCCCTCTTTATTGCGGTCCAAATAATTATAGCAAGGTTTGTTAATTAAATCCCACACACCGCTTTCCTGCAAGGAAACCGAACCGCCGGAACTGATAACCGCACCGTCTTTAAGCAGACCTTCAATGCTTTTAACTACCTCTGCCTTGGTTTCACAGTAAAAGGCGTTTATATTGTTTTTATTTAAACTATTTATTGTTTTTGTGACTCTTTCATTCATAACAACACTTCCCTTTTTTAAGAATACCACAGTTTACAGAATACTGCAATAAAAAAATAAGGGAGAAGATTTTAAAACCTTCTCCGCTTAAATTCAATTAAAATTAGTTGCCGAATTTAGCAACATTAAGTTTAATTCCGGGACCCATTGTTGTTGCAACTACGCAAGACTTAATGTATTGACCTTTTGTTGCAGCCGGTTTTGCTTTAACGATTGCAGCCATAAGAGTGTCAAAGTTCTCTTGAAGTTTTTCTGCACCGAAAGATACTTTACCGATGGGGCAGTGAATGATGTTTGTTTTATCAAGACGGTATTCAATTTTACCTGCTTTTGCTTCGGTAACTGCCTTAGCAACATCAGGAGTAACTGTACCTGCCTTGGGGGTAGGCATTAAGCCACGGGGACCTAAAACCTTACCAAGACGACCAACAAGACCCATCATATCGGGTGTTGCGATTACAACATCATAATCGAGCCAGTTTTCGTTTTGGATTTTAGCAATCATTTCTTCTGCACCAACGAAATCCGAACCTGCTTCTTCGGCGGCTTTTGCATTGTCGCCTTTGGCGATAACAAGGGTTCTTACAGTTTTACCTGTACCGTTTGGAAGAACTACAGCACCTCTAACCTGTTGGTCAGCGTGGCGGGAGTCAACACCCAAACGAACGTGAATTTCAACTGTTTCGTCAAATTTAGCAGTACCTGTTTTAACAGCGAGTTCTACTGCTTCCTTTACATCGTAAAGCTTACCTGTTTCGATAAGTTTTGCGCTGTCATTATACTTTTTACCGTGTTTCATTTTTTACCTCCAAGTGGTTAAATCGGAATTTTCCTCCCACGAGAGAAGAATTAATCTACTACTTCAACACCCATACTGCGGGCAGTACCTGCTATCATACTCATAGCAGACTCAATGCTTGCAGCGTTTAAGTCAGGCATTTTAGTTTCAGCGATTTTTTGAATTTGTTCTTTTGTGATTTTAGCAACCTTAGTTTTGTTAGGTGTGCCGGAAGCACTTTCAATACCGCATGCCTTTTTAATAAGAACAGCAGCAGGCGGAGTTTTGGTAACAAAACTGAAAGAACGGTCTGCATAAACGGTGATGATAACAGGAATTATAAGACCTACATCGTTTTTGGTTCTTTCGTTAAATTCCTTTGTAAACGCCATAATGTTTACGCCGTGCTGACCGAGGGCAGGACCTACCGGGGGGGCAGGTGTTGCTTTACCTGCAGGGATTTGTAACTTAATGTAACCTGTAATTTTCTGAGCCATTTTAATTTGCACCTCCATTATTCGTGGTAACAGTGTTTTTAACACTTGGCGGAACGGTCATATTCCGTCCCTCCCACCGTGACATAAAAAATTATGTCGGAACTTAATAAGCATTTCTGCGAATTAACTTAAATCTACGGTAGCGATTTGGTCAAGTTCTAACTCAACCGGTGTTTCTCTACCGAACATAGAAAGAACTACGCAAACATTATTATTTTCGGTATCAACCGTTTTAACAACACCTGTGTATCCTTCCAAAGGACCGCTGATAATTTTAACATTATCGCCTTCCTTGTAACCAACCTCAACGCTGTGCTTTTCTACGCCAAGAGCGGCAACTTCTTCCTGTGTCAGCGGTACCGGTTTAGAAGCCGGACCGACAAAACCCGTACAACCGCGTATGTTTCTTACAACATACCAACTGTCATCGGTAACTATCATCTTAATAAGGACATATCCCGGGAAAATTTTGCGTTCTACTTCACGCTTTTTATCTTCCTTAATTTCAGTAACTGTTTCGGTAGGGATTTTAATATCCTGTATTAAATCCTGCATACCTCGGCTTTCAACCATTGTTGCCAAGTCGCTTGCTACTTTGTTTTCATATCCCGAATAAGTATGAACGACGTACCATTTTGCTTCTTGCGATTCAGACATAATCTACCTCCGTATCTTATGCGCCCAAGATAAGGCCAAGCAAACGTCCGAGACCGAAATCAACTATCCAAATTAAAGCGCCTACGATTAAGCACATAATAAGCACGATAACGGTGTTTTTAACAACATCACGGAAACCGGGCCAAACAATTTTCTTAATTTCGCTCTTATTATCACGGAAGAAAAGAGCAATACGCTGGCAAATTGTTTTCTTTTCGCCTTTTGATGCTTTGGCTTCAAGATAGTCGTCAATCAAAAGATATGCTGCAGCCGATATTGTGAATGCAAACAGAACAATCGGTAAAAGGATTGCCAATTTGCTGTAAACAATGCTTGTAACTTGGGGCAAAGGACGTTTGTCCACAAATTTCCAAGGACTGCTAACGGTAATTACCAACATATAAACTGCTGAAATAATACCGAAAACCGGAGCAGAATAGCGAAGTGATTTTGACTTAAATGAAAATGCACTCATCACAGCGGAAATGGCGGTTGTTAAGAAGCAGAAAAGAATATCTGCCGACTTTGCCATATCGTAAACTGTTTCCGAAACTGTTACCTTACTTCCGAAACCTAACTGCGCTGCAACGAAAGAAACATCGTTACCGCCCGAAGTTACGGTAGCAAAAGGAACAAAGAACAAAATAAGTGCGCCAAGACCGAAAACAATCGCCAAAATTTGAACGATTCTGTTTATAGTTTTCATTCCTGCACCCTCCTACTTTGTTTCCTTGTGTAGGGTGTGCTTTTTACAGAACCTACAGTACTTGTTCATTTCAAGTCTATCAGGGTCGTTCTTCTTGTTTTTCATGGTATTGTAGTTGCGTTGTTTGCACTCTGTGCAAGCAAGTGTGATTTTAACTCTCATAACGGCACCTCCCGCTTTACGGAAATATTTTTTGCTTTTACTCTTGTAAAAGTAAACGCCTCCCTCGGTTATGGGTTATATTGCACCGATATACTATATTTTGTAGTATATCGAAAAGCACTATGCAATATATAGATACCCTTTAAAACCGGCTCTTATTGCAAAAAAAAAGAACCTTTCAGAGGTATAGCAATTATACCATAAACTGGCTGAAAGGTCAAGTATTTTTTTCAAGTTATTACTTATGATAGGTTGAACCCTCGTTAATTTTAAAAGAACGGTAAATTTGTTCCAAAAGCATTATTCTGAACAGTTGGTGCGGAAAGGTCATTTTAGAGAGCGAAAGTTTAAAATTGCTTAAATTTTTAACACTTTCGTGCAATCCATAAGAACTGCCGATAACAAAGGTTATTCCCCTTCCGTTGTTTTCTAAATCACCTGTTTTTTGGGCAAATTCCTCGCTCGAAAGCGGTTTTCCCTCTACGCAAAGGGAAAATATATAGTTTTCACTCGGTATTCGTTTAATTATCATTTCGGCTTCTTTTTTGAGGGCGGTATCTACTTCCGATTTAGAGGGTTTTTCGCTTAACCTTACCGGTTCAATTTCGATTAAATTCAAATTGCAGTACCTTGAAAGCCGTTTTTGGTAGTCTTGCGACGCTTCACGCAAATATTTTTCCTTTAATTTGCCTAAAGCAATAACCGTAACCTTAATCATATAACCGTTACCCCGTTTCGGTCGGGTCTTGCCACGGTTAAAATATAATCTTTTCCGTTTTGCGCCAAACAATCCATTAAACTGGCTTCTGCGCAACTTTTTGCAAGCATTGGGGTGTTATTTTGGCGGCTTAAATGCCCTAAAATAAACCTTGTTGTACCGTTTTTTAATAATAAAGGCAGTTCCCCTGCGCAGACATTATTTGATATATGACCGTTTTCGGACAAAATTCTAACCTTTAAATAGGGCGGATACGGTCCTCTTTTTAACATTTCAACATCGTGATTAGATTCAAGCAAAACCAAATCGCTGCCGGTAATTGCGGTTCTCACAGAATCGGTTATAACGCCTAAATCGGTACAAACCGAAACCTTTTTACCGTCCGGCAAATTAAGTACATAACCGCTCGAGCCCTTACAGTCGTGGCTCGTGGCAAAACGGCTGACACCTATTCCGCAAATATCTGCGGTGTTAGCGTCCAGTAAAATGACCTCCGTTTTAGCGGGGATTTTATCCATATTTGCTAAAGTTTCGGCCGTTTCTTCCGAAGTGATAAGTTTTGCACCCGTTTTATTAAGCAGGGTTTTAAGCCCCATAATGTGGTCACTGTGTTCGTGGGTTACGGCAACTGCCGTAATTTCGCCGATATCCCCGCCCGCTAAGGAAAGTGCATCGCTTATTCTTTTCATAGAGGCACCTGCGTCTATAAGTATTCCGCCGTTTTTAGTGCCTATATATGTACTGTTTCCCGAAGAACCGCTGAAAAGCGGACAAATTTTTGACATCTTTAACCTCTCTAAAATAGCAGTTGTAAAAAAAATTACGGGAGGGTACGGAAACCCTCCCCTAAAAAACTAATTATAACTCGGTTTCAAACCCCGATTATGCGTTTTTCATAATCTTCGCACCGTCAGGCAGGTAAACCCTTTTAATGTTTGCACCTAAATTGGTGAATTTTTCCACCACATCTTCATATCCGCGGTCAATACGCTCGATTTCTTCAATTTCGGTTACACCGTTTGCAACAAGTCCCGCAATTATCATAGCAGCCCCTGCACGCAAATCCACCGCTTTAACTGGAGCGCCGCAGAGTTGGTTAACGCCCGTTATTACTGCCGTTTTACCGTCCACCTGAATATCCGCACCCATAAGGGTTAGTTGTTCAACATATCTAAAACGGTTGTCCCAAACACCTTCGGTAACAATGCTTGTGCCGTTTGCAACCGCTAATACCGTTGCCATTTGGGGTTGCATATCGGTTGGGAAACCGGGGTGAGGCATTGTTTTTACGTTGCATTTTTTAGGGCGTTCGGTCATTGTAACCCTTACTGCCTCGTCATACTCGGTAATTTTTGCTCCCGTTTCACGAAGTTTTGCTATAATGGATTCCAAGTGTTTTGGTGTGACATTTTCAATTAAAACATCACCTTTAGTGGCAACCGCCGCCGCCATATAAGTGCCTGCTTCAATTTGGTCGGGAATAATGCTGTAATTTGTTCCGTTAAGTGAGTTTACACCCCGGATTTTAATAACGCTTGTACCCGCACCCATAATGTTAGCGCCCATAGAGTTTAGGAAGTTTGCCAAATCTACTATATGCGGTTCTCTTGCGGCATTTTCAATAACAGTAAGCCCTACTGCTTTTACCGCCGCTAACATAATATTTATAGTAGCACCGACCGAAACAACATCTAAATAAATTGAACTGCCACGTAAAGTTTCGGCTTTAGCGTCAACCATTCCGTCCTCATAATCAACAGTAGCACCAAGTGCTTCAAAACCCTTAATATGTTGGTCAATAGGTCTTACACCGAAATTACATCCGCCGGGAGGCGCAACTTTTGCCTTTTTCATTCTGCCAAGCAAAGCACCTAAAAAGTAACTTGAAGCACGCATCCCCTCAGCCATTTGTTTTGAAACGACAAAGGAATTTGCGTTTTTAGGGTCAATTTCAACTGTTGATTTATTTATAAGCTTTACGTTTGCACCTAAAGCACTCATTACTTTTAAAATATTGGCAACATCTGAAATATTGGGAAGATTTTCTATTATACAAGGACTGTCCGCCAAAAGAACTGCCGGAAGAATTGCAACTGCGGCATTTTTTGCCCCGCTTATTCGGACTTTGCCTTTTAAAGGATTGCCGCCGGAAATTACAAATCTTTCCAAGTAATTCACCCCAATCTATTGAATTTGTCACAATAATAGCATAACCAAATTTATTAACAATTACATTATATACTATCTATATACATA
>CAMFZK010000025.1 GCA_946006915.1 uncultured Clostridia bacterium | reverse complement strand
CCGATAATTCTACTCGCAAATTCATTCATTATTCGGGCATTAAGCGGTCTTTCAATTTGCCAGGAATAGCGTGATTTAAATGGGTCTTTTACCCTGCTGTTAAAAATGTAATAACTGTAAGTTTTGCCCTTTGCGTTGTATCTTGCGTGGAAATTTTTCGGGACTTCTATGCACGTTTTTACCGCAATATCAGGCGGTAAAAGTGAATTGAGTCCCCTTACGAAAGCGGTTTCGGGGATATTTTCGTCACAGTCTATATGGCAGGTAAATTCCCTTGCGTGAACCCCCGCATCGGTACGGGAAGTTCCCACTGCATCGTGAGGGGTGCCTAACATTTTTTCTAAACTTTCACACAAAACCTGTTGCACCGTTACGGCATTTTTTTGCACCTGCCAACCGTGGTAGTTTGTGCCGTCATACCCGATTGTAAGCAAAACCCTTTTCACAAAAGCACCGCCTTTAAATTAGGTTAATTAAAATAATTCCAACGCAAAAAAGCACCGTTATAAAACAGATTACATAATCCATTGGTTTCAGCCGTAACTGTTTCATACGGGTTTTACCCTCGCCCCCGTTGTAACAACGGCATTCCATTGCTTCGGCAAGTTCGTAAGCACGTCTTACCGAAGATATTAAAAGCGGAATTAAAATGGGTATTAACGCTTTTGCCCTGTCTTTAAGACTTCCGTTTTCAAAATCCGCACCCCTTGCCTTTTGGGCGTTCATAATTTTTTCGGCTTCCTCTACCAGGGTGGGTATAAATCGAAGTGCTATTGTCATCATCATAGCCAAAGTATGAACCGCCGTTTTAAGACCGATGTATTTAAGCGGAGATAAAAGTTTTTCCAAAGCATCGGTCAAATCGTTAGGTGTTGTGGTATAGGTTAATACCGAACTTATGAAAATGAGCAAAATAATTCTGGTTGCCATAAACACCGCTCGGTAAAGGCCTGCATCGGTTACGGTTAATTTCCAAATGCTGAAGAGTTTATTTGCCGTACCGTCACTGTAAAACATATTTATAATGGCGGTAAAAATTAGTATGGGTAAAATGGCTTTTAAGTTTTTTAAATAAATTTTAAAGGGTACTTTTGAAATAAGCAAAACCGCCAACACGAATACGCAGGAAAACAAAAGCGCATACATATTTTTAGAAAGGAAAATAAAAACAATAGCGGTAATAAGCAAAACAATTTTCATTCTCGGGTCGGCACGGTGTATAGGCGAATTTGCCGAATAGTACTGACCGAAAGTTATATCCTTAAGCATTTCGGTCACCTGCCTTTGCGTTTTTTAATACCTCTACCGCTTTTTCCACCGTAAAAACGTCAAGCGGGACATCTATTCCCATTTCCTTTAACTTATAAAAAACCCTTGTAACAATAGGAACATTAAGACCGATTTTTTGGAGTTCCTTCCCATTTTTAAATACATTTTCGGTTTTATCAAAGATAACAAGTTTACCACGGCTCATAACAAGCAGTTTATCGGTAAACATTGCCATATCTTCCATACTGTGGGAAATTATTATTACCGTAGCACCGGTTGCTTTTCGGTATTCGGATATAATTTTCATAATATCCTGCCTGCCTTTTGGGTCTAAACCGGCGATTGGCTCGTCAAACACAATAATTTGCGGACGCATTGCCATTACACCCGCAATGGCAACCCTGCGTTTTTCCCCGCCCGATAAATCAAAGGGAGATTTTTCCAAATATTCGGGTTTTATCCCTATAATTTCGCAAATTTCGGTTACCCGTTTTTTTAGTTCATCGCCCGAAAGCCCCATATTTTTAGGACCGAAAGCAATATCGTCAAAAACAGTTTCTTCAAAAAGTTGGTATTCGGGATACTGAAAAACCAACCCTACTTTAGAACGGATTTTGCGTATTTCTTTTGGGTTTTCCCAAATGTCTTTTTCCTCTATTAAAACCGTGCCGTCGGTGGGTTTTAACAGCCCGTTTAGGTGCGACACAAGTGTGGATTTTCCCGAACCTGTATGACCGATAATACCTATAATCTCACCCGATTCCACGGTAAAACTAACGTCACTTACCGCATCGTTGATAAAAGGTGTATTTCCGCCGTAACAATGAGTCAGGTTCTTAACCTCTAAAACTGACAACTATTTTTCCTCCAAATAATTTGCAATAACCTGTGCAGTTTCCTCTACCGATAAAACATTAGTAGGAACTGCCATTCCGTTTTTATTAAGTGCGTATAAAAGTTCGGTGGTTTGGGGAACGTCCAACCCAACGTCCTTTAACATTTCAACATTTTTAAAAATTTCTTTGGGTGTACCGTCGGCTATAATAACACCGTCGTTCATAACAATCACCCTGTCGGCATTTTCGGCTTCTTCCATATAGTGGGTAATTAAAACCACCGTTATGCCTTTTTCCTTGTTAAGTTTCATTACGGTATCAACTATTTCGGCTCGTCCCTTTGGGTCAAGCATTGCCGTCGGCTCGTCTAAAATCAAACAGTCGGGACGGAGTGCTATCATACCCGCAATGGCAATACGCTGTTTTTGACCGCCCGACAAATGATGAGGGGTTGAATTTTTAAATTCGTACATTCCCACCGCTTTAAGCGATTCGTCGACACGCTTTCTTATTTCTTTTGGGTCTAAACCTAAATTTTCAGGACCGAAAGCCACGTCTTCTTCAACAATGGAAGAAATTAACTGATTATCGGGGTTTTGAAAAACCATACCCACCTTGCGTTTTACTTCTATTTCGGTTTCTTCGGTTTTGGTGTTTATTCCATCCACCAAAACGTCACCCTTTGTGGGTTTATAAAGTCCGTTAAGCATTTTGGCAAGGGTGGATTTCCCCGACCCGTTATGCCCCAAAATTACGGTAAAACTTCCTCTTTCTATGTTTAAAGAAAGATTGCTTACCGCTGTATAGGCAATATCTTCTTCGTCCGCATTACTGTATTCGTAACTGACATTTTTTAATTCAATTATATTATCCATTTCACTTAATCCAAATTGTTGTATTTCCGCAAGGCATACTAATGCCTTTTTCGGTTATAGGTAAACCTATTTCATCGGTATAAACTTCGCCTTTGCGGTTTTTTACCACATACTGTTTTACCATATAGTTAAGTATTGTGGGTGAAAGACCGCCGGTATAAGAGTTTAAAAAGAAGAACAAAGCATCATCCGAAAGCAGTTTGCCCGTTTCGGTTAAAAGTTCGGTAAGTTGCTGTTCAAGTTTCCAAACTTCGCCGCCCGGTCCTCTGCCGTAGGACGGCGGATCCATAATAATAGCATCGTACTTTTTACCCCGCCTTATTTCACGTTTAACAAATTTTAAACAATCGTCCACAAGCCAACGGACATTACGGTCGGCAACACCGCTTGCCGCAGCATTTTCCTTTGCCCACTGTACCATACCTTTTGAAGCGTCCACGTGGGTAACGTTAGCCCCCGCCGAAAGGCAGGCAACCGTAGCACCGCCTGTATATGCAAACAAATTAAGTACCGAAATTTCACGGTTTTCTTTTTCGATTAACTCTTTAGCAAGCCGCCAATTAACCGCCTGTTCAGGGAAAAGACCTGTGTGTTTAAATCCCATAGGTTTTAATCTAAAGGTTAAATCGTCATAGCAAATGCTCCAAACATCGGGTACGCTTTTAAGTTTTTCCCAATATCCCCCGCCCGAATTGGAACGGTGGTAAATTGCATTTGCGTTGTACCAGCGCTTATCGGTACGTTTGCCCGACCAAATAACCTGCGGGTCGGGACGGATTAGAATAATGTTCCCCCACCTCTCAAGCCGTTCGCCCGAGTCGGCGTCTATCAGTTCATAATCACTAAAACCTTCAACAGTTCTCATTTTATAGTTCCTTTTTAAAAAATAGATTGTTGGGAATTATTGCCCGACATAGGAATAGAAAGGTGGTCATAAGCCAATTTAGTAACGCACCTGCCCCTTGCAGTTCGGGTTAAAAAGCCGATTTGCATTAAATAGGGTTCGTAAACGTCCTCAATAGTAACCGCTTCTTCCCCCATAGCCGCCGCCAAAGTATCAAGTCCCACAGGGCCGCCCGAATAATTTGTAATAATGGTGGAAAGCATTTTGCGGTCAAAATCGTCCAGTCCCAATTCGTCAATTTCAAAACGTGAAAGCGCCGCACGTGCCGTTTTTTCGGTAATAACACCGTCATACTGAATTTGGGCAATATCCCGCACACGGCGAAGTAAACGGTTGGCGATACGGGGTGTCCCACGGGAACGTGATGCAATTTCCAAAGCGCCGTCATACTCGGTTTCAATGCCTAATATTCCGGCAGAACGGGTAACAATTTGTGCTAACTGTTCGGGGGTGTATAACTCAAGCCGTAAAAGCACGCCGAAACGGTCACGCAAAGGGGCGGTTAACTGCCCCGAACGGGTGGTAGCGCCGACCAAAGTAAATTTAGGAACATCAAGCCGAATAGAGCGTGCGGACGGACCTTTACCCAAAATAATATCAAGCGAGAAATCTTCCATAGCGGGGTATAAAATTTCCTCTACATTACGGGGAAGACGGTGTATTTCGTCAATAAACAACACGTCCCCCTCGTTAAGCGAAGTCAGTATTGCCACTAAATCGCCCTGTTTTTCTATTGCAGGACCGGAAGTTACACGCAAATTAACCCCCATTTCCTTTGCAATAATGCCCGAAAGGGTGGTTTTGCCAAGACCGGGAGGGCCGTAAAGCAAGACGTGGTCAAGCGGTTCTTTACGTTGTAAAGCCGCCTTAATGTATATACTTAAATTTTCTTTTACTTTATCCTGACCGATGTATTCGTCCAAACTTTTAGGACGAAGTGACAGCTCACCGTCATCTTCGGAAAAACTGTAGTCGGGCGATACTATTCGGTTTTCAAAATCCATTTCCTGTTCTATCATCTGTTATATCCCCCTTGCGAGAGTTTTTAACGCCTGTTTAATAAGTTCTTCGGTGGTAAGTGACATATCAAGTTTGCCTACAGCCGAAGCCGCCTCGGTTTTAGAATATCCGAGTGCTTCCAAAGCCGCAACCGCCTCTTTAGTGTTGGAATTATAGGTAGCATTTCCGATATTCGGGGTTTCAAAAATTTCGGCAGAAGTTAAACTGCCCACCTTGTCCTTAAGTTCAAGCACAATTCTTTGAGCAAGTTTAATACCCACACCGCTGGCGGCGGTTAGGGGTTTGGGGTCGTTGTTTGCAATGTGCATTATAAGCCGAGCTGCCGTAAATTCCGAAAGCAATGCCAAACCGATTTTAGCACCAACCCCGTTTACCGATGTTATAAGTTTAAAGGCATCAAGTTCCTCTGTACTTTCAAAACCGTACAAATCCATAGCATCTTCACGCACAACCATATATGTGTGTAAAAACACCTCACTGTTTTTAGGGGGCAAATTGTAAAGGGTGTTTTTAGTAACAAAGCACTTAAAACCCACTCCCCCGCACTCAACTATGGCAACGGTGTTATCGGTATAAATTAACTTTCCTCTTAAAGATGCAATCATTTTCTATCTCCTTAAAATAGAGTCGGAATAATGGCCGTGGCAAATTGCAAGTGCCAAAGCGTCTGCCGTGTCATCGGGTTTAGGGACTGCTTTAAGCGACAAAATGCTTTTAATCATTTCCATTACCTGGTGTTTTTCGGCTCTGCCGTATCCCGTAACGGCCTGTTTTACCTGAAGCGGGGTGTATTCGCTTATTTTAAGCCCCCTTTGGTGTGCTGCCAAAACAATTACTCCCCTTGCTTGGGCAACGTCTATTGCCGTTGTGGTATTGGTATTAAAATAAAGTTTTTCTATTGCCAGTTCGTCCGGATTGTATTTGTCAATAATAGACAGCATATCATTGTAAATATCGGCAAGGCGTGTTTCAAACGGGGTTTTGGCTTTGGTTGTAATCGCACCGAAACCGACTGCGGAAAATCGGTTTTTAGCATAATCCACCACCCCGTAACCCACTATTGCATAACCGGGGTCTATACCCAAAATCCGCATTTTTACACCTCTTTTTGCAAATGCAAACACTTACTGCATTATAATTCATATTATTATACCATAAACCATTTAAATCATCAACTGTTTTTTTGCGGTATTTTAAGCGGTGTTTTTAAATTTAATTGTCGAAAAAAATCCTTGACTTTTTTTGAAATTTAATATATATTCATACTGTTATACAAATAACAATTTAATATGCCGTATCGGCGGCAAAGCATCTTGTGTAGAGTGCTGTTTCAGATTTTATGCCGTAGTTTCCGCTTTAGGCGAGAAAACTATGAAAAACCCTTTGTTCAGGGCATATTACGAGGAAACGGCGGGTATCGAGCAAGATAGATAATCGGGAAATGTGGCTCTATCATTTTTCGGTATCAAAAAAATTATTCTTGTTTCGACACTTGTGTGTTGAACAAAGGGGGATGCTTTTTATGGAAAAAGAAAATATTGTAGAACTTAAAAACATTTCGGTGGCGTTTGACGGCGAACAGGTTTTAGACCAACTCAATCTCGGTATTAAGGATAAAGAGTTTATTACCCTTTTAGGACCGTCGGGTTGCGGTAAAACCACCACCCTCCGCTTAATTGCAGGTTTTTTGGAACCTGACTGCGGCGACGTTGTTTTTGAGGGTAAAAAAATCAATGGTGTTCCTGCTTACAAGCGTCAGGTAAACACCATTTTTCAGCGTTATGCCCTTTTCCCGCACCTGAATGTTTACGAAAACGTTGCGTTCGGTTTAAGGGTTAAGAAACTTCCCGAAAACGAAATTAAGCAAAAGGTTACCGAAATGCTTTCGCTTGTAAACCTTTCGGGTTTTGAAAAAAGAAATATTGCTACCCTTTCGGGCGGTCAGCAGCAACGTGTTGCAATAGCAAGGGCTATTGCCAATCATCCGAAGGTTTTGCTTTTGGACGAACCTTTAGCGGCGCTTGACCTTAAACTTCGCAAGGATATGCAAAAAGAACTTAAAAAAATTCAACAGCAGTTGGGCATTACATTTATCTTTGTCACCCACGACCAAGAGGAAGCACTTACAATGTCTGACCGTGTGGTTGTTATGGATAAAGGCAAAATTCAACAAGTCGGCACTCCTCAGGATATTTACAACGAACCGAAAAACGCCTTTGTTGCCGATTTTATCGGCGAATCCAATATTGTTGACGGCAAAATGCTAAAAGACTACCGTGTGGAATTTTCGGGACAGGAATTTAGGTGTCTTGACCGTGGCTTTTCACAAAACGAACAGGTTGACGTTGTTGTACGGCCGGAAGATGTTGACATTGTAGAATATGACAAAGGTATGCTTAAAGGTAAGGTTACTTCGGTTGCATTCCTTGGTGTGCATTATGAAATTATTGTTGACATTGGCGGTTTTAAGTGGATGATTCAAACCACCGACGAACATTTTGTGAATGACAGGGTGGGACTTTATATCGAGCCGGACGCTATTCATATAATGAAAAAGTCGGAATATTCGGGACTTTACGGTGACTATTCTTCTTACAGTGAAGAAATCGACCACCTCTCTGACGTAGAGGAGGAATAGCCGTGAACAAAAAAACTTTCGGTAATAAGTTGGTAGCATCGCCTTACATTGTTTGGTCGGCAATTTTCATTGTAGTACCGCTTATTATAATGTTATATTTCGCCTTGACCGATTCTTCGGGTAATTTTACCCTTGCCAATTTATCGGGACTGGGCGAATACAAAAAAGCGTTTGCCATTTCCATTTTGTACGCCGCTATTGCTACGGTAATAACCCTTTTGCTTGCATACCCAATGGCGTATTTTATGTCGAAACTTAAAATTTCGTCCCAACGGATGATTTTTATGATAGTTATGATTCCGATGTGGATGAACTTTCTTATCCGCACCTATTCGTGGATAACCATTCTTGCCAACACGGGACTTATTAACACCTTTTTAAAGAATATCGGTCTTCGCCCGTTAAAACTTATTAACACTCCGGGTGCGGTAATTTTGGGTATGGTTTATGACTTTATACCCTATATGATTTTGCCGATTTATTCGGTTATGAGCAAGATTGACAATTCTTTATTGGAAGCGTCCGAGGACCTTGGCTCTAACGGATTTAACAAATTTAAAAGGGTTATTTTCCCTTTAAGCCGTCCGGGTGTAATTTCGGGTATTACTATGGTTTTCGTACCCAGTGTAAGCACATTTTACATTTCTCAAAAACTCGGCGGTAACAAGACAATGCTTATAGGTGATACTATTGAATACTTCTTCAATTTAGGACCCGATTATTACAATATTGCCTCGGCTATATCGCTTGTGCTTATGGTCATGATTTTAATTTGTCTGTTTATAATGAACAGATTTTCAGACGGCGAAGAGGGAGGTGTGTTAATGTGAAAATACTTTCCCGCATTTATATTGCGCTTATAGTTTTGTTCCTTTACGCACCTATTGCGGTAATGGTTGTTTTTTCTTTTAACTCCTCTTCAAGCGTTTGGGTGTTAGAGGGATTTTCCACCCGTTGGTACGAAGGTCTCGGCAATGACACCGCAATGCTTAATGCATTAAAACACACTGTAATAGTTGCCGTTTTGTCGGCAATAATTTCCACCGTTTTGGGTACTGCCGCCGCAGTCGGAATAAACGCAATAAGGCGTAAATTTTCCAAAAAAATAATAATGTCGGTAACCCAAATTCCAATGATGAATGCCGATATTGTAACCGGTATTTCGTTGATGTTGCTTTTCATCTTCTTCGGAAAACTTATCGGTCTTAACGAATCTTTAGGGTTCGGCACGGTGCTTATTGCCCACATTACCTTTAATTTGCCTTATGTGATTTTATCGGTTATGCCTCGGCTCCAACAAACCGACAGTCACTTGGCAGAAGCGGCACTTGACCTTGGCTGTCCCCCTTTAAAAGCGTTTTTTAAGGTGATTTTGCCCTCTATTTCAACCGGAATTATTACCGGATTTATAATGGCTTTTACCCTGTCTTTGGACGATTTTGTAATAAGTTACTTCACCTGCGGGCATTACCAAACCTTGCCGATAGTTATTTTCAATATGACCAAAAAGTCGGTCAAGCCGGACACTTATGCGCTTTCTACCTTGATATTTATTTCGGTATTTGTGCTTATGGTGCTTTATAATGTACTTCAAACAAAAAGTGAAAAGAAACACGCATCTTAAAGAAAGGATTTTAAAAAAATGAAAAAAATTCACGCACTTTTACTCACTCTTATAATTTCCCTTTCGGTTTTACTTACCGGTTGCGGTTACCAATATAAAGAATTAAATTTACGTGCAAACTACGATAAATCACTCCAAGGTACAACCCTTACGGTTTACAACTGGGGCGAATATATTTCGGACGGTGCAGACGGCACAATAGACGTAAACAAAGAATTTGAAAAACTTACGGGAATTAAGGTTAAATACCTAACCTTTGAAAGCAACGAAACTATGTATTCCCAAATTAAAAGCGGCGGAATAAGTTACGATATTATTATCCCGTCGGACTATATGATAGAGCGTCTTAGAAACGAAAATATGCTTTCGAAAATTGATACTTCAAAACTTTCCAACTACGATTTAATTGAGGATAAATACAAAAATCTTTTCTTTGACCCCAACAACGAATACAGTGTACCTTACAATGTCGGTTTAGTAGGTATTATTTACAACGAAAAACTGACAGGCAAGGATATTAAACATTCTTGGGACGTTTTGTGGGACGAAAAATACAAGGATATGGCACTCAATTTCAGCAATCCACGTGATGCCTTTATGACCGCACAAATGCTTTTGGGACAGGATTTAAACACCTTAAATAAAGCCGATTGGGATGCCGCCGCAGAACTTTTGAAACAGGGAAAAAGTAATTTACAGTCCTACGTTATGGACGAAATTTTCGGTAAGATGGAAACAGGCGAGGCATCGGTAGCGCCTTATTACGCAGGCGACTATTTGACAATGCTTGACACTAACCCCGATTTGCGTTTCTTCTACCCGCAAGAGGGCACAAACATTTTTGTAGACTCTGTTTGTATTCCTAAAAACGCTAAAAACTACGATGCGGCTATTAAGTATATTAACTTCCTTTTAGAGCCGGATATTTCAACCGCAAATGCCGAATGTCTCGGTTATGCTTCTCCCAACACCGCGGTTATTAACAACAAGGATTACTGCTACTATCAAAACGAAATTCTTTACCCCGACGAAAGCACCCTTCCCAAAGTTCAGTATTACCACGATATTGACAACGAAATCCGCACCTATTACGAAACCCTTTGGACAAAAGTTAAGGCGTATTAAACCAAAAAGCACCTCCTGTTTTGGAGGTGCTTTTGTAGTATAGTCAGAAAACTTATTTTCCTAATTCAACCGTGCGTTTAAAGGACGCTTTGACACAGGTGTTTACACTTTGGTCAAACTGTGAATTTTGAAGTGCAATTACACCCTCTATGGTAGACCCCTTGGGACTGCATACTTCCCTTCTTAAAACTTCGGGTGATTTTTGTGAAGTGAGCATAAGTTCAGCCGCACCCAAAAGGGTTTGTGCCGCATATTTTATTGCCTTTTCGGTTGGAAGCCCGCACTCTACACCCGCTTTTGCCATACTTTCGGCAAACATATAAACAAATGCAGGACCGCAACCCGAAATAGCACAACCGGCATCTATTAAATCTTCGTCTAATTTATCAAGTTTGCCCGCATTCTCTAAAATAATACAAAACTCGGTTTCCTCTGTTTCGGTAATCGCTTTGCAAAGGGAATACAAAATCATTCCTTTTCCTACTGCCACAGGGGTGTTAGGCATAATGCGGATTATGGGCATTTTTGCGTTTAACATTAAATTAAACTTTTCTATTTTAATTCCCGCCGCCATTGTTACCAAAATAAACCTATCGTCTCGGGTTTTAAGTATGGGCGAGATTTCTTCAATAAGCGAAGACATCATTTGCGGTTTCACACCTAAAAAAATGTATTTGCACATTCTTGCAATTTCTTCGGCACTGCTTATGTTAGCGGAAATTTGCTCCGCAAGGTTTTGGGCTTTATCTATTAAAGTATCTGCCAAAAATATTTCGGCAATACCGCTTTTAGCGACGGCTTTAGCTAAAGCACCGCCCATATTACCGCAACCTATAAATCCTACCTTAATTTTTTGCATTATTCTCTCACCTGTCCGTTACCGGTTATTATATATTTATAAGTGTTAAGTTCCATTAGTCCCATAGGTCCTCTTGCGTGAAGTTTTTGGGTGGAAAT
>CAMFZK010000024.1 GCA_946006915.1 uncultured Clostridia bacterium | reverse complement strand
ATGAGCGGTAATAATGAAAAACTAACCGCTAAAAAGATTTTGTTAAACCCCGGTATTATTGCATTTTTTATAGGATTTATTATTTTTGTGTTTTCTGTACCAATACCAGAGGTCATAAAACTGCCTATTGAGTATTTAGCACCCCTTAATACACCTTTGCCTATGATTATTATAGGTTATCATTTGGCAAACAGCCAACTTAAAAAGGTGTTTAAGAGTTTTTCCAATATTCTTGCTATCATATTACGTCTGGTAGTTTTTCCGGTTATTGGAATAGCAATTTTGTACTTTTGCGGAGTAAGGGGAACTATTCTTCTGTCTTCGGCAATTTCGTTTTCCGCACCGGTGGCGGCAATGTCAACTATGTTTGCCGGCAAATTCGGGGGAGATACCGAACTTTCGGTATCCTTGGTTTCGGTTACCACTCTGCTTTCGGTAATAACTATGCCTATAATTATTACCTTAACACAGTACATTGCTTGAGGAAACAGTATGGCTTTAACAGTAAAACCGAAATACATTAAAGAACCGACCGACCTGCAGTGCGGACAGGCGGTACTTGCAATGCTTGCCGACAAAACGGCGGAGGATATTGCTTTATTGCTTTGCAATGAGCGGGAAACAACCCTAAAAGAAATGTTTTATGTATTGGATTATTACGGCATTTCTTATAACAGGCAAAGAAAACAAGCCGAAACAAAAGACCAACTGCCGAATATTGCAATACTGAGTTTGGAAACACCCCGTTGCTGGCATTGGTCGCTTTATTTTGGCGGTGTGTTTTACGACCCCGAACACGGTGTAATTAGGGATTTTCCGCAGTCAAAGCGGAAATATTATTGGGAAATTTTAAAATAGAATTAAGGAGAAAATATGTTAGAACTAAAGAATATTTGCTTTGAAGCCGAAACCGAAAACGGCGTTAAACAAATTCTTAAAGATGTAAGTTTAAAAATAGAGGACGGATTTGTGGTAATTACCGGTCCTAACGGCGGCGGTAAATCCACACTTGCCAAAGTTATTGCGGGCATAATTACCCCTACTTCGGGCAGGATTTTGCTTGACGGTGAAGATATTACAAACCTTTCTATTACCGAAAGGGCAAGAAAAGGCATTAGTTTTGCTTTTCAGCAACCCGTTAGGTTTAAAGGTATTACGGTGCACGATTTAATAAGTTTAGCGTCGGGCAAAGACATAAGCGTTACGGACGCTTGCGCTTACCTTTCCCAAGTGGGACTGTGTGCAAGGGATTATATCAACCGTGAAGTTAACGCTTCGCTTTCGGGCGGTGAACTTAAAAGAATAGAAATTGCCACCGTTTTGGCACGTTCTACCAAGGTTTCACTTTTCGATGAACCCGAGGCGGGTATTGACCTTTGGAGTTTTAATAACCTAATAAAAGTGTTTGAAAAAATGCACGATACATTGGGCGGTTCTGTTATAATAATTTCCCACCAAGAGCGTATTTTAAATATTGCCGACAAGGTTATTGTAATAGCAAACGGAAGCATTAAACAAGAAGGGGAAAAAGAGGAAATTTTGCCCGAACTTTTAGGTAAAGCCAATGTGGCTTGCAAAGTGCTTACGGATAACTGTTAGGAGGCGAAATAATGAACAATACCGAACTTGAACTTTTAAAAATTATTGCCGATATGGAGGGTACGCCTTCGGGTGCTTTTAATATCCGTGCAAACGGAGGACTTGCCGACCGCAAGGTAACCGAAAATATTGATATCAGAACCAAAACCGATAAACCGGGTATTGACATTATCGTAAAACCCGGCACAAAGGGCGAAAAGGTGCATATTCCAGTAATTATCAGCGAAACGGGACTTTCCGATTTGGTTTATAACGATTTTATTATAGGCGAAAATGCCGATGTCGAGATTGTTGCGGGTTGCGGAATACACAACTGCGGTAGCGAAAATTCGGGACATGACGGTGTTCATACATTTTTTATAGGTAAAAATGCCAAGGTTAAATACGTTGAAAAGCATTACGGCGACAGTGACGGTGACGGCAAAAACATAATGAACCCCACCACTATTGTTAATATAGATGACGGCGGTTATATGGAAATGGAAACCACCCAAATTAAGGGTATAAACTCGACTAAACGTGTAACAAAATCACGCCTTTCGGACAATGCCACCCTTATTATTCACGAAAAACTTATGACCCACGCCGACCAATACGCCGAAACCGATTTTACGGTGGATTTAGACGGCGAAAATTCAAGCGCACACGTTGTTTCCCGTTCGGTTGCAAAGGATAATTCAAGTCAACTTTTCCTGTCTAAAATCAACGGAAACAATATATGTAACGGGCATACCGAATGTGACGCTATTATTATGGATAACGCACACGTTTCGGCAATACCACAAATTTCGGCAAACCATATAGACGCTTCGCTTATTCACGAAGCGGCAATAGGTAAAATTGCGGGCGAACAACTTGTAAAACTTATGACTTTGGGACTTTCCGAAAAACAAGCCGAAGAACAAATAGTAAACGGATTTTTGAAATAAAGTTTGCAGAGATCAGTAAAACGGCTCCCTTTACACACAAGGGAGCCGTTTTTTTGTCTTAATAAACTGAAATTCGGTTAAGAATTTACTCCAAATCTTTAACCGAGGGGTTGTTGATGATTTTTCCGTTTTCCGTAAATCTTGAACCGTGGCAAGAGCAATCCCAGGTGCGTTCGTATTTGTTCCACCTTAAAGCACAACCTAAATGGGGACAGCGCTTTGGAAAAGGGTTTGCAAAATTTATAACCGTTTCGCCCAAATTTGCAAAAAGTTGCGGTTCTAAAATACTGCGTGACGGGTTAAAAAGTTTTTCGTATTTATTCTTTTTGCCGCACAGCATATCACACAAAATTTTAGCCGAAATCATAGAAGTAGTCATACCCCATTCGTTAAACCCCGTGGCAACATAAACATTTGGTGTGTTTTTACTGTATTTCCCGATGTAGGCAATACTGTCAAGCGTCATACAGTCTTGGGTTGACCAGGCATATTTTTCCTTTGCTTTTGGAAAAGTTTTATTTGCAAAATCTCTAACCGTTTTAAACCCGTCCTTAATATGTCCTGTTCGGTGGTCGCCGCCGCCCACAATTAAAAGATTTTTATAGTTTCTAAAGTAATAACCGTTCTTTCGGTCTACAAATGTGCCGTGATACTGCCCTGCATTTTCAAGCGCCAAAACATAGGACTTTTTTTGATACATTTTGGTAAAATACAGTCCGTGGGTATTTATAATGGGAAAGTGCGTACAAATAATAACCCGCTTTGCAAAAATTTTACGGTTTCCGCAATAGGCGATAGTACCCTCTATTTTGTCTATTTTTGAGTTTTCGTATATATTAAGATTTTTTGCAATACCGTAAACAAATTTAAGCGGATGAAACTGTGCCTGCATCGGAAACCCGATGCAGACTTTGCTTTTAAGGGGTAAAGGTATTTTTTGCACCGACTTTACGTTAAACCCCAGTTTTGTAACTACCGAAAATTCGTGTTGGAGCGCTTTGTCGTTTATTTCGGAATATTGGTAAGACGGGCAAATTTCAAAATCGCAAGGAATTTCGTTTGCAAGTTTTCGGTATTCGGCTATTGCCTCTAAATTCGCTTCTAAATACAGTTTGGCGTATTCTTCGCCGTATTGCCTTAAAATTTTTCCGTACAAGATATCGTGCTGTGCCGAAAGCACGGCGGTGGTTCGGGCGGTTGTACCGCTGCCGATTTCTTTTGCCTCGCAAAGAATGTAATCGGTGTTGGTTTTGGATAAATAGTAGGCACAAAGAATACCCGCCATTCCGCCGCCCACAATCAGAACATCGGTTTTAATATCTTCTGAAATTTTGGGAAAATGTATGGGTTTGCAGGTGTCCTGCCAAAGTGTGGTTTGCATTATATCAACTCCTAAAAATATAATGCCCAAAATCACCAAAAAAGCGATATTGCAAATTTTTTTAAAATATGCTAAAATAATTAAAAATATGTAAAGGGGTAGTTAGTGTGGCTAAAGATATTACATTGGTAGTAATGGCGGCCGGTATGGGAAGCCGTTTTGGCGGACTTAAGCAAATTGAACCCGTTGGCAAAAATAACGAAGTTTTGCTTGATTTTTCGGTTTATGATGCAGTGAAAGCAGGGTTTACAAAGGTTGTTTTTGTAATTAAACACGCTATTGAGAAAGATTTTAAAGCAATTATCGGTAAACGAATTGAAAAAATGGTAGAGGTCCGGTACGTTTTTCAAGAAAATGATGTTTTACCTGAAGGTTTTGTTTGCCCCGAAGACCGTGTTAAACCCTGGGGAACGGCACACGCAATTCTTTGTTGCAAAGATGTTGTAAAGGAGCCCTTTGCGGTCGTTAATGCGGACGATTTTTACGGACGTTCCGCATTCAAAAAAATTGCCGATTTTCTAAAAAAAGAAACAAAGGATTACTGTATGGTCGGTTTCCGTCTTGTTAATACTTTAACCGAAAACGGCTATGTTTCCCGTGGTGTTTGCGAAATAAAGGATAATAAGTTGGCATCGGTTACCGAACGCACCAAAATTGTAGACTGCAAATATACCGAAGATGACGGCGAAAGTTGGACACCCATGTCACCCGATACGGTTGTTTCTATGAACCTTTGGGGATTTATGCCGGATATTTTCGGGTATATTGAAGACGGATTTAAGGAATTTTTAACTCAAAACATAAATGTTCCAAAGTCGGAATACTACCTACCCAGCGTAGTGTCTTCACTTATTGAAAAGGGCGAAAAACAGGTAGAAGTACTAATAGCCGAAGATAAGTGGTACGGCGTTACATATAAAGAGGACAAACAAAATGTTGTTGACGCTATCGGTGCTATGGTTGACGCAGGTATGTACGAAAATCTGTAGGGAGAGAAAAAATGAAGTTAAAGAAAAGCAAGTTTTTCGAGGAATTTAAAAGTTTTATTATGCGCGGTAATGTGCTTGATATGGCAGTAGGTGTTATTGTTGCAAGCGCATTTACCAAAATCACCACCAGTCTTGTAAATGATGTTTTTATGCCGTTTATCGGTTGGATTATCGGCGATATTGACCTGAACGCTTTAAATATTGTTTTGGCAAAAGCCGTGACCGACGCTAACGGTGCGGTGGTTAAACCTGAAGTGGTTATCGGTATAGGCACATTTATTTCAACGGTTATTGACTTTGTGCTTATTGCATTTATCGTCTTCTTGGTTATTAAACTAATGGCAAAAGCAAAGGAAATTGCAGAAAAGAACAAGAAAAAAGAGGAAGAAGCAGTAGAAGAAGAACCAAAAGGTCCTACTACCGAAGAACTCTTAGCGCAAATTCTTGAAGAAATCAAAAAAGATAAATAAGAAAGGCCGCTTTTGCGGTCTTTTATTTTTTTGAAAATGCAAGTGAAATTTGTCGAAACAAAAAATATTTTTAAAGTTTATTGTTTATACATGACGGTAATAATTACTTTATACGGAGGTACTGTTATGTATAACAAAGTTTTTATTTGCGGGGTAGACACATCAAAATTGCCGGTGTTAAAGGAGCGGGAAAAGGAAGAACTTTTAAAAGAAGTGAAAAACGGCAGTAAAACAGCAAGGGAAAAACTTATAAACGGAAATCTGCGGTTGGTTTTAAGCGTTATACAGCGTTTTACCGCAAGGGGTGAAAACCTTGACGATTTGTTCCAAGTGGGTTGTATTGGGCTTATAAAGTCGATAGATAATTTTGACGTAACCCAAAATGTCAAATTCTCAACCTACGCCGTCCCGATGATTATTGGCGAGATTAGAAGATATTTAAGGG
Source organism: uncultured Clostridia bacterium (assembly GCA_946006915.1). Taxonomy (GTDB): domain Bacteria; phylum Bacillota; class Clostridia; order Oscillospirales; family Acutalibacteraceae; genus UBA737. Next base: position 5,899 of record CAMFZK010000024.1, on the reverse strand, counting down.
ACAATAACCCCATAAGGGTGAGCCGTTCTATTAAAGATACGGCATATAAGGCGATGCAGGTTAAGGAACGGCTTATTGCCGAAAAGCAAACCGAACCCACGGTAGAGGAAATTGCAAAAGAACTGCAAATTCCCGCCGCAGAGGTGGTTATAGCGCTTGAGAGTATTGTAAGTCCAATGTCGCTTTACGACCCTGTTTATTCCGACGGGGGAGATACAATATATGTGCTTGACCAAGTGGGGGATAATAATGACGATAATAATTGGCTTGCCGAAATATCTTTCCGTGAGCAAATTAAAAATTTAAGCGAAAGGGAAAAGAATATTCTAACATTAAGGTTTATGCAGGGAAAAACACAAATGGAAGTTTCGGAAGAAATAGGTATTTCCCAAGCACAGGTATCCCGCCTTGAAAAAGGTGCACTGGAAAGAATAAAATCGTAAATAAAAACGGCAGAAGCAAATTAACGCTTCTGCCGTTTTTTGTTGTTATTTACGTTTTAAAAGTTCTATTATTTCTCCGTTTTGGGTAAGAATATGACCCATTCCGTAAAGAATAAACAGATTTATAAGTGAAATTACCAAACCGAGAATTAAAATTGCTACCGAAACCACTAAAAATATAGTGTCTATAAAGTAAAGCAGAACGGCAACCGCAATAAATGCAAGTAAAACAGCGATTGATACAATAAAGGAAATTATTTTAACTATTTTATCAATGTTGCTTATTCTGAAAGAATCGGTAATTCTGGTTAGAAGACTCGGTTTTTGCTCCGGCATTTCCTGTTCGTCCGGTTCGGTTATGATTTCAAAAGGAGAATCGTTTTTGCTCATAAAAACACCTCGTTAAATCTTTTTTACACCTATATTAACTGTTTCGCCGTTAATATCCCATTCCTTAACAAAACCTGTGGGTGCGGTATTTTTTAGTGTATCCGCCAAAGTGTCACCCGCAATATCGGGCTTGTATTTAAGTGCAATATCGGTAACCGTTTGACTGCCCGAAAGGGTAATTTCAATATGGTCGGTTACGTTAAAGCCGGCTTCTTTGCGCATTGTTTGGATTTTGCTTATAAGTTCCCTTACAAATCCTTCAGCAATAAGTTCGTCGGTAAGAACAGTATCAAGCGCTACGGTAATTCCATTGTCGCTTAATGTAAAGAAACCTTCTTTTTGTGATGCGTCAATAAGCAAATCTTCGGTTTCCAGTTCAATATCGCCCGAAGAAAGGGTTAAAACAAGTTTACCTGTTTGGTCTAACTGTTTTTTAGCGGCATTACCGTCAATATTTGCCAAAGCAGTTCTTATTTCACCTAACTGTTTGCCGTATTTAGGTCCTAATGTTTTAAGTTGGGGTTTAAAGGTGTAGGTAACAAAATTGTCAACCTCGCCCGTAAAATCAACCTTTTTAACATTAAGTTCTTCCTTAATAATATCGGTATAGGTTGCTTCTAATTCGCCGTCAAGTTTAACGTACATAACATTAAGGGGTTGGCGGTTTTTGCGTGAAGAACCGTTACGTGCGGCACGTCCCAAAACAACAATTTCAAGCACTTTTTCCATTTGCTCTTCAAGTTTTGTGTCAATAAGAGTTTCATAAACTTGCGGGAAGAAGCAAAGATGAACACTTTCCGGTGCGGTTTTATCCACACTTCTTACAAGGTTTTGGTAGATGTTTTCTGCCATAAACGGAATCATAGGAGCGGCGGTTTTTGCGGTTGTAACAAGTGCGGTGTAAAGGGTTAGGTAAGCGGCAATCTTATCGTCTGTCATACCCTGTACCCAATAACGCTCTCTGCCGCGGCGAACATACCAGTTACTCATTTGGTCTACAAATTCCTGCAAAGCACGTGCAGCTTCGGGAATACGGTAGTTTGCCAAATTATCGTCCACCGTTTTAACCATAGAATTAAGTTTGGATAACAGCCATTTATCCATAACGGTTAAATTGCAGTCATTTATGTTGTATTTTGTCGGGTCAAACTTATCTATATTAGCGTAAAGCACATAGAAAGCATAGGTGTTCCAAAGAGTACCCATAAACTTGCGTTGACCTTCAATAACGGCTTTGCCGTGGAAACGGTTGGGAAGCCAAGGGGCAGAGTTGGTGTAGAAATACCAACGAATAGCGTCTGCACCGTAGGATTCGAGTGCGTCAAACGGGTCAACCGCATTGCCCTTGGATTTACTCATTTTTTGACCGTTTTCGTCCTGAACGTGACCTAATACTATAACGTTTTTATAAGGTGCTTTGTTGAAAATAAGGGTGGAAATTGCCAAAAGCGAATAGAACCAACCACGGGTTTGGTCAACCGCTTCCGAAATAAAGTCAGCAGGGAACTGCGCTTCAAACAAATCCTTATTCTCAAACGGATAGTGGTGTTGCGCAAACGGCATTGAACCCGAGTCAAACCAACAGTCAATTACTTCGGGAACACGGTGCATTTCTTTACCGCATACAGGACATTTTATTGTAACAGCGTCAATATAAGGGCGGTGAAGTTCAATATCGTCAGGGCAGTTATCAGACATTTCTTTAAGTTCTGCAATACTGCCGATAGAATGTAAATGACCGCATTCACACTGCCAAATATTAAGCGGTGTGCCCCAATACCTGTTACGGGAAATACCCCAGTCCTGAACATTTTTAAGCCAGTCGCCGAAACGTCCCTTACCAATGCTTTCGGGAATCCAGTTTATTGTGTCGTTATTGCGGATTAAATCTTCCTTAACGTCGGTCATCTTAATAAACCAAGATTCACGTGCGTAGTAAATAAGGGGAGTATCGCAACGCCAGCAGAAAGGATAGTCGTGTTCAAATTTCGGTGCGTCAAACAAAAGGCCTGCCTTATCCAAATCGGCTAATACAAGCGGGTCGGCGTCCTTCACGAATTTGCCGGCATAAGGGGTTTCTTCGGTCAGTTCACCCTTGCCGTTAACAAACTGAACAAAGGGTAAATCGTATCTTCTGCCTACACGTGCGTCATCTTCACCGAAAGCGGGAGCACAGTGAACAATACCTGTACCGTCGGTCATTGTAACGTAACTGTCACACATTACAAAGTGTGCTTTTTTATTTTGTTTATCGCAAACCGGCTTTTGGAAATCAAAGAGCGGTTCATATTCTTTATATTCAAGTTGGGCGCCCTTATATTCCTCTAAAATCTCATAAGCGGGGGTTTCTTCGGTTGCAAGTTTGCCTAAAACTTTGTCCAAAAGTTCTTTTGCCATATAATAGGTGTAACCGTCCGCCGCTTTAACCTTGCAATAAATATCGTCCGGGTTTACGCAAAGTGCAACGTTGGAGGGAAGTGTCCACGGGGTGGTGGTCCAAGCAAGGAAATAGGCATCCTCACCCGTAACCTTAAAGCGAACAACCGCACTGCGTTCCTTTACGTTTTTATAGCCCTGTGCTACTTCGTGCGAAGAAAGCGGAGTTCCGCAACGGGGGCAGTAAGGCACAATTTTAAATCCCTTATACAAAAGACCTTTTTCGTAAATCTGTTTTAATGCCCACCATTCGGATTCTATAAAGTTATTATCGTAAGTAACGTAAGGGTTTTCCATATCAGCCCAAAAACCGACCGTTTTGGAAAAATCTTCCCACATACCTTTGTATTTCCAAACGCTTTCCTTACAATGGTTAATAAAGGGGTCTAAACCGTATTCTTCAATCTGTTCTTTACCGTCAAGTCCTAAAAGTTTTTCAACTTCCAATTCAACCGGAAGACCGTGGGTATCCCAACCGGCTTTGCGGGGAACCATTGAACCCTTCATTGTGCGGTAACGGGGAATCATATCCTTAATAACACGGGTTAAAACGTGACCTATATGCGGTTTGCCGTTAGCGGTAGGCGGACCGTCATAAAAGACATAAGGGTCGCCGTCTTCACGTTCCTTAATGCTTTTTTCAAAAATATGGTTATCGTCCCAAAACTGTTTAATTTTCTTTTCTTCTTCAACAAAATTAACGTTTGGGGAAATGTTTTTATACATTTCGTTTTCTCCTTTCAAAAAAATCCCTTTACCCCGCATAATAGGGTAAAGGGAACTAACTTTACAACCACCTATTACGACAAACTGACATTTGCGGCTTCTGTAACGTGAAACAAACGGAGCGGCTTACTGAAAGTTTCAGCCGTCAACTCGGGAGTGATACCGATTTTTAGAATTACGGGGCTTGCACCGTCCCCCGTTCGCTTAAAAATTCCGAATAAAACCGCAGTCTCCTTCAAAGTTTTTTAAGTGAATTTAATTATTCGTTAACCGTGGGAATTTGTTGTTTAAGCGCTGCTCTTGTTTTGCGAACTTCACCCAGGTTGGCGGTAAGGCCTTCGTCTGCACGGCGCATAATATCATCAACAAAGTCTTGAGCGGCTTTTCTCATTTCACGGCTCTTGCTTTGTGAATTGGCAATAATTTCGGCTGCCTTTGCTTGAGCCAATTTTACAATTTCTTCCTGCGCTACCATTGCTTTTGCCTTTTCTTCGGCATTTCTTATAATAGCGTCTGCTTCGCGTTTAGCGTTGGTAATAATATCCGCACGGTCGGCAACAATGCCTTTTGCCTGCTTAATTTCTGCAGGGATATTAAGGCGAATATCGTCTACAACCGCTCTTAATTTTTCAATGTCAACAACGGTTTTTTTGCCGGGAAATTTAATGCCGCTGTCAAGTACTTCGTCAAACTGTTCCAATAATTCGTCAAGTGTCATTTTTTCTTCCTCCGTAAACCTATTTGGTATTGTTTTTTTGAACTATTCTGTCGATAATATCCTGCTTAATAACTTCCGGCACAAAACTTGAAATATCACCGTTCATAGCGGCAATTTGCTTAACCATACTTGAACTTAAATACATATTTTGTGTTGCGGTGGTTAAAAACAGCGTTTCGACATTGGGGTTTAACTTCTTATTTGTTAATGCCATTTGGAATTCATACTCGAAGTCCGACATAGCACGAAGTCCTTTGATGATTGCGGTTGCATTATGTTGTGCCGCATAGTCAGCCAGTAAACCGGAATAATGTTCTATTTCAACATTTTTAAGGTTTGGTATACATTTTTTAATCATTTCCACCCGTTCTTTTGGGGTAAAGCAATAGTTTTTTGCCGCATTGTCCGCCACAACAACAATTACTTTATCAAACATATTGGCCGCTCTTTCAATAATATCAAGATGGCCGTATGTTACGGGGTCAAAACTGCCGGGGCAAATTGCTATACTAGTTTTCATAAATTAGCCCCTTTTCTTAAAAATGTAACATTTATTTTGCCGTAACGGTAGGTACGGTAAATTCCAAAACCGCCGATGCTCACAGGGATTTCCACTTCGGGGGGATGTTCGCACACGATAGTGCCGAAATCACTCATTAAAGGTAAAACCGATTTTATAGAGGGCAACAAAAGACCTTCTTTATAAGGCGGGTCTAAAAAAACAATATCGAAACTGTCACGGCACATTGCCGTAAAGGACGAATAATCCGATGTGTAAACTTTAGAGCAACCGTCAAACCCTGTTATTTCAAGGTTTTGTTTAATAATTTTAACCGATGCGGAACTCACATCCACAAAGGTGGCAGATTTAGCCCCTCGGCTTAACGCTTCAATTCCTAATTGACCGCTTCCTGCGAATAAATCCAATATTCTTCTGCCTTCAATATCAAACTGCAAGGCGCTGAATATGGCTTCTTTTACCCTATCCGAAGTAGGACGAACATCGAGCCCTTGGGGGGTTACTAAACGTTTGCCCCTTGCAATACCCGTAATAACACGCATTTACATCACCAAAGTCAATAAATAATAGGGATATAAAAAACCCATTGTCCATACTATCGTTTATATTATCCCACTAAACCTGTCTCTTATACACATCTCCGAGCCCACGAGACGTAGAGGAATC
>CAMFZK010000023.1 GCA_946006915.1 uncultured Clostridia bacterium | reverse complement strand
AAACTTCCGTCTTTTTGTTTTAATTTTCCGATTTATAGTTTTTAACCAATAAGCAACTTAAAAGTAATGAAACCGTATAAAGTGCCACAGTTACATAAAGTACGGTTTGATAACCCACGGGATTAACCATATTACCGTGAACTTCTTGCCATTCACCGAAATGGTCTACAATAAAGGTTGCAAGTTGGTTGCCGGTAAGACCTGCAAATCCCCAAGCCGAAAGGGTAATACCGTGAATAGCGCTGATGTTACTCATACCGTAATGGTCGGAAAGAAGTGTGGGTACATTGGAAAATCCGCCGCCGTATCCCGCATTTACAACCATAATAAGCACTAACACAAGTGCGGTAAGCAGTATGTTACCTGCACCGTTTGTAATACCTTTGGTAGCAATAACAAGCAAGGTAGCAACTATTGAAAGCACAAAAATTACCTTGTAAATTGTGTTACGGCTTTTAAGTTTGTCACCCCAAGCCGAAAATCCGAGTCGTCCGCCTGCATTAAATATAGCCGAAACGGTGGAAATAATACCCACATAACCCGCAAGACCGATACATTTAACTATCATTTTTTCTTGGCTTATAAGTGCCAATCCGCAGGTAATGTTTATGTAGAACATAAGCCAAATACCGATATAGTTGGTAATTGGACGGCTTTTTAAAACCGACATAATGCTTTTGCTTTCTTTTTTATTCTGCGGTTCGTGCCAACTGTCCGGCTTCTTTAAAAGCAGGTGGCCTACAAACATCATAACAAAATATACGCCTGCTAAAATAAAGAACATTTTGTAAATTCCGCTTTTGCCCAAAGCGTCTAACAATGACTTCATAATAGGGCTTGCAATTGCCTTGGCCGCACCAAAACCTGCAACGGCAAGACCTGTTGCCAAACCTTTTTTATCTTCGAACCAAAGCATTAAGGTTTTAACAGGTGAAAGATAACCCGTGCCAAGACCTATACCCATAATAACGCCGTAGCAAAGGTAAATACCGATAAGCGAAACCACACTGCCCGGATGTTTGCCGCCGTAATAGATAAATCCGCCTGTTCCCGCCATTCCGACCGAGAAACAAATTGTAGCAATTAAGGAAGATTTATGAATATCCTTTTCTACAACATTACCCAAAAAAGCCGCCGACATACCGAGAAAGAAAATTGCAAGTGAAAATGCCCATTCGGTAGCACTTTTCCCGAAACCGATATAGTCGCCTATTTCCTGACTGAATATAGACCAACAATAAACCGTACCGATACTGCAATGAAGTAACAATGCGGGAATTGCCGCTCTTATCCATTTGTTAGAACGCCATCCTTTATTTTGTACCATAACTCAAACTCCTTAAAAGTAGTAGTACTTGTTATTTTATCACTTTTTTTACAAATTTCAAGCACTAATTACATTTTTTGAAATTTCCCTACATAAAAAAATCAGCCGCTATTAAAATCCGGCTGATTTTTAAGTTTAATTATATGTTACGGTTTTTCCGCTTACAAGTTGTTGCAAATATTTATCTAACTTATTAAATTCCGAAGAATTAACCTTGCCCATCGGCTGACCGTTTATATAATACTGATATTTTGTAGCGGTTGCTTTTTTAAAGGTTACGGTAACCGCTTTTGTACCGTCATTGTAGGAATAAACCAAACTTGCATCATCCGGAGTGTTTAAATTTTCGGTAGTAAAGTCAGAACATTGAAGCGAAATACAGTATTGATAAAATGCTTGGAAGTCGGAAGATTTTAGCGTCTTACCGTCATAATTTACAATGTACTTTTCATCCGCTTCTTCATCCGTATTGGCTTTAATATCAAAACTGTAACTCTTTCCGCCCGAATTTACGGTTAGATTAGCGATTTTTTCTATGCTTTCAATAAACACCCATTTAGCGTAGAAACCGGTTTCGGTATACCCTAAAACTTCCAGCGAATCGGCAGATACTTTTTTAACCATAATACTGTCATCGGTTACAACTGCATAATTGCCGTCACTTTGAAGTTTAAATTTATAGGTGTAAGTAAAATCCTTAACCTTAATTTTTGCCGAAAAATCGGGATTATTCAGTCCCAAAGCCGAAAGTGTTTTTGGTGTCACATCAAAAGAATATGCACCCGAAACGGTTACACCGTCCGCAAAAAGGGATAAAAGTTTATCGGCATTTTCGGCAACTCTCTCAACCGGTTCGGTAATAACATAGGGCATCATTTCCGCTATATTGTTATTATTGGGTTTAATAACCACATTTTTAGGGAAATTCTTGCCCGATACGGTTATACTGTCAAAACTTGTAAGTTTACCGCTCTCGGTATAATCGCTGTAATTACTGTCTAAACTTATTCCCTCGATACTGTCAGTATTTGCGAAATCAAGCGGTTCAAATGTAAGGGATTCGTCAATCGCATCGGGAATAAGATATATTGTATCTTTAGTGGAAAGTTTTAAATACACCCCCGAATTATCGGGCGATTTGCCGCCTATTTGCACACTCCATTTACCGCCGTCATTTGCCAAAACATCGGCGCTGATAGCGGGGTTTACAAGTCCGCATTCTTCAGCGGTTTTTTGGGTAATTTCACGGGAAGCCGAAATTTTTGTAATATTGTTTACAATACCGGAAATACTGCTTGTATTTACAAGTTCTTGTTTATAACCGTCCAAATACCATTTAACAGTGTCCTCGCTATTTTCATCTTCGGCTTTTGTAATAACGCTGTAAAACTTAAAACTGCCGTTTTTGTTGTTAACCGTGACGCTCTTTAAATCAGTATCTTTTTGAGATACAACCTCAATTTCTTTCAGTTCGGGTTGGTCTGTTGTTTCGTCACTCTTTTTAGGGATAAGTTTTACCGCCGCAAAAGTGCCGCCAACCAAAACCGCCAAAGCGAAAAATGCCGATAAAACGGTTAAAATTCTTTTTTTATTACCGTTTTTAACCGCTTTGGTTGTATGTTCAGTCGGGTTAGAGAAAACGGTTGAAAACTCCTCTTGCTCATTTAAATTTTCATTTTCGGGAAAATTTTCCATTATGAATTCTTTCTCCTAATATAAACATAAATACTTGTTGCAATTAGTGCTAAAGGTAACAAAGCCATAAAAATTATAGAAATAACACTTGCAGAGGACTGTGTTACGGAATTTGCAAAACTTTCTTGTTCTATTGTTTTAGCAACAAACGAAATGCCTGAATCTTCCACACTGCAGGCACGTTCTGCCGCAGCAAAGGCAATATCCTTGTTGGAAATTTGCTTCATTTCGGCATAATCCGAATAAATAAAATCTATGCTTGAGAAAGCAAAAACAAAGTTTTTAATTTCTTCATTGTCCGACCTATAATCCATTCTCTCGCTTTGAATAACGGTAGCAAAACTTTCCTTGGTATGACCGTCAGCACCGTTCCAACTGTCTGCCGTGCCAACCGGTGCATTAACTACACTTTCGGGTGTTGCAACTAAAGAGGTAACTTTGTAAAGTCCTTCTTTATCGAATGCAGGTTTGATAGGTAGGTTTTTACCCGTAATACAGGTAGTTATGCCCTTTGTAATATCATCTTCCGAATCGGCATAAGAGCCCAAAACGGTAGGTGAACCCGGTACATAGTTATTAGCATTGGTTTCAAACAAAATTCCTTCGCCAACCGAAATTCCCCATTCTTCCAACAACCCGTAAAAATTAGGAAGATATGGAGCAGACGTATCCGCAAAGAAAACCAAGCCCTTTTGATATTTTCCGTCATTATCAAGGAATTTTGAAATAGAGTCCAGTTCCGAAGCCATAAAGTCGGTCGTAGGGGCTACAATAAACAGAGCGTCGTATTCGTCCGAAATATCGGTAACCATTGCATCCGAAATAACGTCAATTTCATAGTTATTGGTTTTAAGTAAACTTTGATATTCTTTAGAATAATCGTTTTTAGAATGTCCCGTAATAAACGCAACCTTGCTGGTTTTATTGCTTGTAACATAAGAAATTGCGCTTGTAAGAGCGGTTTCAATATTATTGCCCGAAACAGTGCTTGTGGAATATCCGTAAGTGGCATAAGTATCGTCTTGAGTGATAGTATAAATATCCTCATAACCGATTATTTTATACCTTTCGTTATCACCCACCGCACAGGTAACAATAATATCGCCGTAATTTATTGTATCTTTTGAATACTTTTGGGAAATTTTATTAAATTCCGTGCTTTGGGTATCAACATATTCAATCTTAATTTTTTTGTTATAATTGTTATACTTTTCAATAAGATTAACGGTTTGTTTGTAATAGTCGGTATAGTTTTCGGTTACGCCGTACTGCTGTGCGTAGTAGTTCATATATGTGCCTGTATAATCGTCTGCTTTAGCACACATAGTAACCGTAACTTCTTTATCCAACTTCTTTATAAAATCAATATTTTCTTCGCTCATTGAGTTTTGGTCGGTAAGCGACATATCAAATTCAAGATTAACACGCTCCGCCAAAACACCGATTAAAACATTTAAAACAATAATGCCCGCAAGAACTGCCGCAGTAATACCAACAGCGTAACCGCCGCGTTTTAAAAGTGCTTGGTTTTTAATTCTTTTAGGTTTAGAATTATCTTTTTTGAAATTTAATTTTTTAAATTTTTTCTTAACCTTTTCTTGCTTAACTTCGGTTTCTGTAACCTCTGTTTCAGGGTTTACGTTTTTATTTTCTTCCATTACGGCACCTCCTTTAAGACCATCTTCTCTTTTCAAGCGAACGCACGCAAAGGAAAAGGAATGCGGCGGTAATGCTTAAAAAGTAAATTACATTTGGAATAGAAAAAACACTTTCACCAAAACTTTCAAATACCGAAATAAACGCTGCTTTTTCAAAAATTTTGGCAATCCAATTTACCGAAACCATTTGTGCAAAACTGGACATATAAAGTACCAAAATATTCACAATTAAGGTAAGTATAGCCGAAACAACCGAACTTTCGGTGGTGGAGGATATAAACATACCGATGGCAATAAGTGCCGAACCCAAAAGCAAAATACCGAGCAAGGCATAAAGGTAGGACAAAATGTTTACGCTTACCTTGCTTAAAATAATAATTTCAAAAATAACCGTCGGTAAAAATCCTACCGCAAAAACCGCCAAAGCTGCAAAAAACTTACCTAAAACAATAGAAGTAAGCGAAACCGGTGCAGTAAGGAGTGCTTGGTCAACCTTTTGGCGTCTGTCTTCGCTCATAAGACGCATTGTAATAATCGGCATAACAAAAATCACTACGGTGGACATTGAAATAATTACCATTTCAATCTCTGGGGAACCGTAACTGTAAATCATTGAAAAGTAAAGTCCCAAAAAGAAGTAAAGTGCCGCAACCACTATGTATCCTACAGGGGTGCAAAAATAAGACTTAAATTCTCTTTTAAATATTGCGCTCATTTTTCTTCCTCCTTACTTTCTTCTGTATCGTTAAATCCCAAAAGTTTTCTTGCTTCTTCGTATGTACCCGCTTCGGTTAAGCGCAGGAAAATCTGTTCAAGCGAAACTTTGTTACTTGTAAGTGATAACAAGGTTTTACCCCTTGAAGCCACACGTTCAAAAACTGCGGCACGCAAATCTACACCCTCTTCGGGTTCTATTAGGAAGTCAAAACTGTTTTCTTCTTTTCTTCCCAAAGATACAACCGATTTAACTCCCTTAACGGTTGAGAGTGCCGAAAGCATATCTTCTTCAGTGCAAACAATTCTTGCAACCAACGAACGGTCTTTTGATAATTGGTTTGAAAGGTTGTCCGGTGTATCGTCTGCAATAATTCTGCCCTTGTTGATAATAATTACACGTTTGCAAACCGCCTGAATTTCGGACAAAATGTGCGAAGATAAAATAATTGTATGGTTTTTGCCAAGACGTGAAATTAAATTTCTTATCTCAATAATCTGTTTGGGGTCTAAACCAACGGTCGGCTCGTCCAAAATAAGTACATCAGGGTTGCCGATAAGCGCTTGGGCAAAACCAACTCTTTGTCTGTAACCTTTTGAAAGGTTTTTAATAAGACGGTTAGAAACCGAGTCAATTTGAACCAATTTCATAATTTCGTCAATATGTGCTTTTTTAGGAAATTTAACCTTTTTAAGGTCATAAATAAAGTTGAGGTATTCCCTTACCTTCATATCAATGTAAAGCGGGGGAATTTCCGGCAAGTAGCCGATTCTTTTCTTTGCTTCTTCCGGGTATTCGGTAATATCAAACCCGTCAATTAGGACCTTTCCTTGGGTTAGGGAAAGATAACCGGTTAAAATGTTCATTATGGTAGACTTACCGGCACCGTTAGGTCCCAAAAAGCCGATAACTTCGCCCTTACTGATACTGAAATTTACATTTTCTACCGCAAGGTGCGTACCGTAACGCTTGCTTAATGAAGAAACTTCAATCATTTGCTTTGCTCCTTTGTAAAGTAAATATACAATATAATACCATATTACCAAACCTTAATGCAATAGTTATAAACAAAATGTTAATTTTTTTAAATTAAGCCGAAAACCGCAAACCAAAAAAGTTTGCGGTTTTAACGAAAATACTAATATAACTTTTGTATCTGTTTTCTTAATTTAGGTCCGATTATAAGTGCTATTATAATTTTAGCGGCATCACCCGGAAGATATGGTATAACACCAACCGAAAGACTTTTAATAAAGGTCATACCTAATTGTTTTGCCAACCATACCGTTCCGAACAGATAACAAATAGCCGTACCGACTGTAAGTCCTATAGCGTGCAGTATATATTTGTCGGGATAACGGTCGATTACCAAACCCGCAATAATTGCCATAAAAATAAAGCCGATTATGTAGCCGCCCGTGGGTCCGGCTAATTTTGCCGCACCTCCGCTAAAACCGGAAAATACCGGCACACCTACAAAACCTAACAGAATATACAGCAAACAACTGATAGTTCCCGATTTCATTCCTAAAATGTAAATACTTAAATAAATAGCCAAATTTGTAAACGTAATAGGAACCGGACTGAAAGGAAGCGGAATTGACAACGGTCCTAATATACAGGTTACTGCCGTCATAAGTCCTATAAGTGCCATTTGTTTTGTTGAAAATTTTTTCTTTTCCATTATGTTTTTCCTTTCTTTAATACTCAATTTCCCCTCTTTTGCCTTAAACGCAAAAACCCCGCTCATGCCAAGCATGTGCGGAGTTTTATGTTTTTTACCGTTATATGACCCTTTGCCGGCACGAATGTTAACGTTTGGAGAATTGGGGTGCTCTACGTGCGCCTTTAAGACCGTATTTCTTTCTTTCCTTCATACGTGGGTCACGAGTGAGAAGTCCTGCTTTTTTAAGTGTAGGACGAAGTTCAGCATCAAACTGAAGAAGTGCACGTGAAATACCGTGACGGATAGCACCGGCTTGACCGGTAACACCGCCGCCTGCAACACGGCAAACAATATCAAACTTATCTGCAGTTTCGGTTAAATTGAGGGGCTGACGAACGATAAGTTTTAAGGTTTCAAGACCGAAGTAATCGTCAATATCTCTATCATTGATAGTGATTTTACCGGTACCGTTGTAAACACGAACACGTGCTACAGAACTTTTTCTTCTGCCTGTTCCGTAAAAGTAAGATTTTGCTTCAAACATTATTTCCGTCTCCCTTCTTAAAATTCGTAAACTTCGGGTTTTTGAGCAACTTGTGCATATTCGGTACCCGAGTAAACGTGAAGTCTTGTAAGGGCTTTGCGGCCGATAGTAGTATCAGGCACCATACCCTTAACAGCGAGTTCCATAGCAAGTTCAGGACGGGTATTCATTAAAGTAGCATATTTAACTTCTTTAAGACCGCCGATGTAACCTGTATGACGACGATAGTATTTGTTTTGTAACTTATTGCCGGTTAAAACTGCCTTATCAGCATTGATAACTACAACGTGGTCGCCGCAATCTACGTGAGGAGTAAATTCGGGTTTTAATTTACCGCGAAGTAAATCAGCAACCCTTGCAGCAGTACGACCGAGCGGTCTGCCCGCAGCGTCGATAATGTACCATTTGCGCTGAATTTCAGCAGGTTTTGCCATAAATGTTGACATAATCAAAACCTCCAAAAAAATAGTAAAATTTAGTATAACGGCAGTATTGCCGTTTTGTCAGCCAAAATATAATAACACAAGGAAAATAACTTGTCAACATTTATTTTTAAAAAAATCAATTTATTAAATGTAATCTCTTGTTTTCTCTTATTTTCTTTTGTTTTCTCTTGTTTTCTCGCTTGCTATTTTTGAATTTTCAAAAAACACGGCGGTTTAATATCCGCCGTGTTCCCTATTTCATATCTAAAATTTCTTTGTTATAATAGTCCGACTTACCGGCTATTAGTTTATTTGCCTTTTGGAAGCCGTATTTTTCGGTCAAGGTTTGTTCATTAGAAAAAAGGTTTGTGCCAAGTCCTAACCTATCCCCCTCTATTTCCACCCCTAAAGCGGCAACAGTAGTCGGGTATAAATCGAAACTGCCGAAACTTCTTTGTTTTTCGTTTATCGGCTCAACCGCCGAATTTATAATGCAGTTGTAAACCGTCCTTTTATAGTCCTTATCAACATTTTTCATAAATTTAGGGTCCATTGTTAAATGGTCGCCCAAAATTATAATTGTTGTGTTTTGGTAAAAGGGTTGAGTTTTTACCCATTCCACAAACTCGCTTATTTGGGAAGAAGAACAACGCAAAACATTAGAATATCTATTGTCAAATTCATCTTTACATTTGGGACAAACATATCCGTTTGGAAAATGTGTATCTGCCGTCAGCAAGGTAAGATTAAAGGGTTTGTCCTCTTTGGACAACTTAATACATTCTTCTTTTGCGTATTGGAATAGTTTTGAATCTTCAAAACCCCACCATTCGTTGTAATTTTTAGGCAGTCTTCCCTGCTTTTTAATCTCGTTAACATCTAAAATTTCGTAATTTCCGTGCTGTTTAAAGTATAAATCCCTGTTGGCAAATTCGGAATCCGAGCCCATTATAATTTCTTGGTTGTAACCGTTTTTATTAAGTATATCCCCCAAGGTATATACCCCGTGCATATATCCGTTTATTCGGTTATAAGCACCGGTCATTACGGGCACTTTTACCGTAACGCCCGAAGTAGCCGAAACAAGACCTGCCGCAGTCCAGGTTGTGCCGTCATAAGAAAACGCACCGCCAAGCCCTTCCGTATTGGAAAAGTTTATGTTTTGATTTGCTAAATCGGTAAGTTCGGGAATATAGTTATCATTAAACTGTCCCCCGTCCGAACGGCTTGCGTATGAATTTTCGGTAGATTCCGCAAATATGCAGATTAAATTCCGCTTTTTTTCGGGAAATTTTAGTTTAACTTCGGCAGGGTTTACATAGTTTTCTTCAAAAAACTGCGTTTTTGTAGTTGCGGTTTTGGCATAGGTTATAATGTTAATCCTATCAACAAAAAATACAACCGATAATGCCAAAAACACTAATGCAAGAGGTATTGCCCTTTTGCTTAAAAATTTTGAAAATTTGCCCGAAAACTTAAGTTTTGGAATTTTGCCCGAAAAAAGACAGAACAAAAATATTTCGGCAGCGGTAAGCAGACCGCCGAAACCGCCCATATAAAGAAAACCGCTTAAAATTAAAATATTGTCCGACCCTTTAGCGGAAGACTTTATTTGGTATAAAAACTGGTCAAAACAAATACTGTCATACTGGCTTAAAAGCCAAATTGTTAAAAAGAAGACAACATTCGCAAAAAATAAAATAAGTGAAGCCGCACCCGTTTTTTTAGATATTTTTTGCTTCAAAACAAATCACTTCTTTTAGTTACTCATTTTTTTAAGTTTTTGCACATTTGCAATAACAATAAGTTTCATATCTTTTTCCAAAGGTACTTCGGGGTTGACTTCGGTTATAACCTCGTCTCCTCTTGTAATCGCAACAATGTTTAAGGAATATTTTTTTCTTAAATTAAGTTGAATTAAGTTTTTTCCTACCCATTCGGGTTTAACGGGAATTTCCACCATTGAAACATCCTTTGAAAGTTCCACAATATCCATAAATCCGTTGCTTAAAATGTTTTTAGCAAGTCGTGTACCCGATTCTTTTTCGGGGAAAACGGTTCTGTCCGCACCCACACGCTCGTAAATTTTTGCCTGTGTTTCGCTTCCGCACTTAACAATTACATTCTCTACCCCTGCCTCTTTACAAAGGGTAATTGCAAGTACGGTTGCTTCCAAATTGCTTGCCATAGAAATAATGGCAATGTCGATTTTATCCATTCCCAGTTGACTTACAACCTCACGGTCGGTTATATCGGCACAACGGCAAAGCGGAAATTCCCTTGCTAGCGCATTCACAACATCCGGGTCTTTATCAACCGCCAAAACTTCTGCACCGCTGTTCATAAGTTCCCGTGCAACCGCTTTGCCGTATCTGCCAAGACCTATTACAATAATATTCTTATTTGTAGCCATAAAAACGCACCTCTTATCCTATACTTATCGCTTCTGTTGGATTTTTAATAATATTTCTGTTCACCTTTTTAAGTGCAAAAACAATTGCAAACGAAATAGGCCCTACTCTTCCCAGATACATAGTAGCCATAATAATTATTTTGCCTAAAGCATTTAAACTTCCCGTAAAGTCTCTCGTAAGACCTACCGTTCCAACGGCACTTGTGGCTTCGTACAAAACGTCAATTAAGGGAGCATCGCTTACAAACGCCAGCAAAACGACCGATGTAAAGAGTATTAAAAAGGAAACAAGCGCAACGCTTACCGCCTTGTTAAGTGAACTTTTGGTAATTGTTCTGCCGAAGAAAGAAACTTCGTTGCAGTTACGAACAGTAGCAAATGCAGTTGCCGCCAAAACCGCAAAAGTAACGGTTTTAATACCGCCCGCCGTACCGACCGGCGAACCGCCGATGAACATCAAAATCATTGAAACAAGCGAAGAAGAATTTGTCAGTTTCTCCTGCGGTATGGTTGCAAAACCCGCCGTTCTTGTGGTTACCGACTGAAAAAATGACGCTTGAATTTTTTGAAAAACCGTCATATTGCCCATCGTTTCGGGGTTGTTAAATTCAAAAATAAACACCAAAACCGCACCCGAAAGTATTAACACTGCGGTAGTTGAAATTGCAATCTTGCTATGTAGAGTTAAATATTTCCAGCAGCTTTTTTTGGTTTTTCGCTCTCTTATTACCCTTATAACGTCCCACCAAACAATGTAACCGATACCGCCCAAAATAATAAGCGACATAGTAATAAGGTTTACCGCCGTGTTATTTACGTAACCGCAAAGACTGTCAGTAGCGATAATATCAATACCCGCATTACAAAAGGCGGAAATTGCCGTGAATACCGAAATCCAAATTCCTTTTGGACCAAACTGCGGTACAAACACCGTCATGTACAAAAGTGCGCCTATGCTTTCTACTAAAAAAGTGCCTAAAATGACCTTTTGAACAAACAACCCGATTTTTGAAAGGGTGTTAAGATTAAATGCGTCCTGCAAAAGCACACTGCTTGAAAGTCCCATTCTTCGGTGCAAAATCAGCGCCAGACCGGACATAACCGTAATTATACCAAGACCGCCGACTTGTATCAAAGCCAAAATTACAACCTGACCGAAAACGCTCCAATGAATTACCGTAGGGGTCACAACAAGCCCCGTAACACAGGTGGCGGTTGTTGCGGTAAACAAGGCATCGATAAAAGGTGTCGCCTCGCCGGTGGCTGAACTTATGGGCAAACAAAGCAGTATCGCACCTATAAAAATAGCCGAAAGAAAACTGAGTAATATAATATGGGTTGTAGAAAACCAAATCTTTTGTTTTTTCATAGG
>CAMFZK010000022.1 GCA_946006915.1 uncultured Clostridia bacterium | reverse complement strand
TAGCGTTACCCATAAATGCGGTAAGAAGTGAAGAAATGTCAATAGACTGTGACTCTAAAGTAAGGGGATAGGAAGAAAGGGTATCTTCCTGAACAGCGTCTATATATGCCGTCATACCGTGGGAAACCGCAAATATTAAAGCAATACCTATAATGCCGATACTTCCCGCAAAAGAGGTAAGTGCGGTTCTGCCTTTTTTGGTAATAAGGTTTTTAAGTGACAAAGAAAAAGAGGTAAAAAATGACATTGACGGCATTTTTTGTTTCCGGCTTTGCTCTGTTTTTATTTCTTCGGCTTTGGCTTCGTCTTCCACCTCTTGCTCTGTTAAGGGTTTAGAGTCCGAAACAATAGTACCGTCCAACATACGGATTATGCGGGTTGAATACTTTTCGGCAAGTTCGGGGTTATGGGTTACCATTATTACAAGACGTTCTTTTGCAATTTCCTTTAAAATATCCATAACCTGAATACTGGTTTCAGTATCCAAAGCGCCGGTAGGTTCGTCTGCCAAAATAATATCGGGATTATTTACAATAGCACGTGCAATAGCCACACGTTGCATCTGTCCGCCCGACATTTCACTCGGTTTTTTCTTTAATTGCCCTTTTAGTCCCACCTTTTCCAACGCTTCGGCAGCACGGCGGCGGCGTTCCGATTTTGAAACACCCGAAAGGGTAAGTGCTAATTCAACATTTTGCAAAACGGTTTGATGGGGGATTAGGTTGTAACTTTGAAAAACAAAACCTACCGAATGGTTTCGGTAATTGTCCCAGTCACGGTCTTTATAATCTCTTGTAGACCTGCCGTTAATAAAAAGGTCGCCTTCAGTATATTTATCAAGACCGCCTATTATGTTTAAAAGGGTTGTTTTTCCGCATCCCGATTGACCGAGTATCGAAACAAATTCATTACTGCGAAATTGCAAATCAATTCCTTTTAGGGCTTCAACCTTGTTTTCACCGGTTAAATAGTCCTTTTTTATGCCCTTAAGTTTAAGCATTACGCATTTCCTTTCAACTTTTTAATTTTTAGTAATTATAGCACATATTTACTCTATTTCAACAAATTGGGAAAAATGTTTTTAAAAAGTTCACATTTTAAAAATATTATTGATAAATGCGGTATCAGGTGTTATAATCAAGTGAGATACGGCATTAGGAGGATGTATATGGAAAAGTTTTTCAAACGGTTAAGCGCAGTTATATCCGTTATGTTGGTTTTTTCTCTTTTTCTGCTTACAGTAGCAGTGCCGAAATATAAAAAAAGCGAGCGAAAAATTGATATTTTTTCCTCCCAAAGTATTGTTGACAATATCAAGAACCTCGAACTTGATATGACCTCTGTAATATATGTAAAAAGCGGTGAAGGCGAATGGGAAGAATACCACCGCTTACACGGCACCGAAAACCGAATTTGGACCGATATTGAAAAAATGCCCAAAAATCTGCAAAATGCCTTTATTGCCATTGAAGACGAGCGGTTTTACACCCACAAGGGGGTAGACTGGAAACGTACAATTTCCGCCGTAGGTAATGAACTTTTTAAATTCAGCGAAACCGAGTTTGGCGGTTCAAGTATTACGCAACAGTTAATAAAGAATATCACTTCGGACAAAAAGCGTGATTACGCCCGAAAAATCCGTGAAATTGCAAGGGCGCTTTATATTGAAAAGCATCTCTCTAAAACCGATATTTTGGAAGCATACCTTAATACAATAGCGCTTGGAAACGGCATTTGCGGTGTTGAGGTTGCGGCAAACTACTATTTCAACAAAAGTGCGCAAGATTTAACCCTTTTAGAGTCTGCCTCCATTGCGGCAATTACCAAAAATCCTTCAAAATATAATCCCATAAAAAGTATGGAAGAAAACAAAAAAAGAAGAAATACCGTGCTTTCTAAAATGCTGGAATTAGGGTTTATTGAAAGGGAAGAATTTGAAAAGGCGTATGACAAGGATATTAAACTTGACAATACCCAAAGAAAAGATTTTGAAGAAGAAATTAACAACTATTTTGTAGATACTTTAATTGAGCAGGTTACAAACGACCTTGCTGAAAAGTACAAATGCGACGAAAAAACCGCATCCGGAATGCTTTACAACGGCGGTTATAAAATATTTGCGACAATGGATAGTGACATTCAAAATCTGCTTGAAACCACTTATAACCAAAAGGAAAAATATTTTAGCGAATATAAAACGGTAGACGGCAAAAAGGAATATGTGCAGTCGGCTATGACTATACTTGACTATAACGGCCATATTGTGGGAATAGTGGGCGGAACAGGCAAAAAAACCGTAAACCGCAGTTTAAACCGTGCTTATTCCGTACCCCGTCAACCCGGTTCTACTATGAAGCCAATAGGTGTATACACTTTAGGCGTGGAAAAGGATATTTTAAACTACACTTCAACGGTTAAAGACGAACCGATTAAAAACTATTATCCCGACGGCAAAAAAGGGCCTAAAGAATGGTTTGGCGGTTATAAGGGAAACGTACCGCTTAACTATGCTCTGCGCAAATCAATGAACGCAGTTCCCGTTAAACTCTTAAAAGAGGAAATCGGCATTGAAGAATCTTACAATTTTCTAACCCAAAAACTGCATTTTAAGTATATTTCAAAAGAGGATAAAAACCTATCGTCTTTAGCCCTCGGCGGATGTCACAGGGGTATTACCCCAACAGAATCGGCTTCGGCATTTTCTATCTTCGGTAACGGCGGTGTTTACCACAAACCGACTACTTATTATAAAATAGAAAGAACAGGCGGCGAAGTTGTGTTAGAACACAACGAAAACGGCGAACAGGTTATAAGCAGTGCTACCGCCACTATAATGAACCATTTGTTACAGGAAGTTGTTTACCAAAGCGAAGGTACGGGCAGAACCGTTGCGGGATACAACTATAAAATGAAAGCATACGCTAAAACCGGTACAACAAGTGACACTAAAGACGCTTGGTTAGCGGGCGGAACACCTTATTATGTGGGTTCGGTTTGGTACGGTTTTGACCATAACCACAAAGTTTCTAACGCAGGTATGGCTAAAAATATTTGGCGCGATATTATGAAAGAAATCCACAAAGATTTAGAAACAAAGGAATTTAAAGACAGCGAAGACGTTTACAAAAAAGGTGTAGGGTATTACAAAAACGGCACAGAACCCGAAAAGATTATTTATTCTAACTCTGCCGAATCTAAACCCCAAACATCGTCTTCCGCAACCGAATCTACGGTAAGCGGCAGCGAAACGCAAAATACCGGCAGTGAGCAGTCAAGTTCAAAACCCGAGCACGAAACACCTTCGGCAGAGCCGACAACACCGTCGGAAAATCCAAAACCGCCAACCGATGTTACAGAATAACAAAGAGTTCGCTGCAACGCAAAACTTATACAGTAATGAAAAAATTTAGGAGTTTTTTATGATAAGAGTTACGGTATACAATGAATTTATGCACGAGAAAACAGATGACGCCGTTAAGACAATTTACCCGAACGGCATACATACTGCGTTAAAAGAACATATCGAAGATGGCGAAATCACCGTTAAAACCGTCACGCTTGACAATGTAAATAATATTACCGATGAATTATTATCCGAAACCGATGTTATGCTTTGGTGGGGTCATATGTACCACGACGATGTGCCCGACGAGGTAGCAATTCGGGTGCAGAATGCAGTGCTTTCAGGTATGGGAATTATTTTTCTCCATTCTGCACACCATTCAAAGCCCTTTAAACTTCTTATGGGTACTCCTTGCTCGCTTGGCTGGCGTGAAAACGCAGACCGGGAATATCTTTGGGTATGCGACCCGTCCCACCCGATAGTGCGGGGTATTGACCGTTATATAAAACTCGACTGCGAAGAAACCTATTCAGAGCCGTTCAGTATTCCCGAACCCGAAAAACTTATATTTATAGGAAACTATGAGGGGGGCGAGGTGTTCAGAGCGGGCTGTTGTTACAGACGTGGTTACGGTAAAATCTTCTACTTCCAACCCGGTCACGAAAGCTACCCCACCTATCACAATCCGCAGATTATAAGAGTAATTAAAAATGCGATTGGCTGGGCATATTCTGATTACCGCAAGGAAATCGACTGCCCACATATTCAAAAAATTGAGGAATAAAAACATTCGATAAACTTGATTTAAACAAAAAAGATTTAATAAATTACAAAATCAAAAATCCGCTGTTTAAATTCAGCGGATTCAGTCTGTCGAAAAAGTTCAGTTTTTACGGGGCTTTTTCTGTGTTTTGCGGTATAGTAAAGTTGGTGATAAAATGATAGTAAAAGACAGAATACATAGAGACCAACTTGAAATGTTTAGCATAGAAAACTTCGTGCTGGCGGACCATTTATTAAGAAAAATAGACAGTGCGGTAGATTTTATACATATATATGACTTGGTAGAAGATTTATACTGTAAGGACAATGGCAGACCGAGCATAAACCCTGTTACAATCTAAAAAATTACCGAAGTTTTAATAAATGTTTCAAGATTATCTTTAGAAATATATTTTGATATAAGCGTTATAAACCCTTTCTTATTTTCCGTGCCTGTAAGCTCAAACATTTGATGGTAATGATATTGCAGAGCTTGAGGAGTAATAAAAAGCTTTTTCGAAATTTCAGCGTTGGTCATATTATTTAATAAGCATAGCAAAATTTGAAAATCCGTTTTGTCGCAGGATGAAAATAGATTTTCAAGCATAAGAATCGGTTTAAGAGATGGTTCGTCAGAATAAGAGACCGTTTTGTCTTCAAATATAATATTCTGTTTCCTATTTGCGGAGATTCGCGGCAAAACGGCGTCGGTGGCTGTAAGCGGTGTAGTGTGAGTACTGTTGCGGATAAAAAACTCAGGCGGGAGCTGATAGTTTACCGAGATCAGAGAATTATTATTTTTTCTGCGTAAAAGGGAACGGTAAATTGAGGAAACTGCATGCAATACGTCGTCTAAATTATATGTTATAGACGTAATTGTTGTGAAAAACAGCTTTGAAATATTCGTATCCGAAATTCCTATAATAAATCTGTTTTTGGTGTATTTACAGTCGAGTTGATTCATCTTTTGTATAAAAGCTATTGCAATTAAATCATTGGGAAAGAGAATAGAATCATAATTATCTTTAAGACTGAAAAAGCTTTCAAAGCAATCCTCAAATGTAGTTGTTAATTGAAAAAAATCCTTCTGATTAAAGTCGGGATAAAGGTTATAAATCGCCTCGGCATACTGTCTGTCCCAAAATACGTTATTAAAGCCGAAGAGCGCCAGCCGCTTTTTACCGGCACCGATGCAGTATTTTAAAACTAATCGCATATTTTCATAGGCGTTACCGTAAATGCCGCTGAAGTTAAGAAAAGGCATATAGCTATTTGACATATGCAGGACTATTACTGGGATATTATGACGGTTGCAAAATACTACACAGTCGGTCAGTGCGGGATTCATTTCGGGAATAAGAAAAACCGCATCGGGATCTTCGGTCATAACTGTTATATGTGAAACGTGGCGTATGGTTTTGGTTACAATCCGTTTTCTGTTGAGCGATTTTAATTTTGAAATTTCAAATTGCGTTTTCACAGAAATAAAAGAAGGCATTTCGTGATCGTTAAAAATATAAAGCGCCATATTATTTGCCTCGCTTTCCGAATTGTTGTTTTTTCTGTGTATATCAGTATATAATGTATTTTATCACATCTTATGGAAAAAGCAAGGAAATATTAAGAATTACCGATAAATGCAAAAATACAAAAAAATATGTTGCAAATGCAACATAATTGTTGTACTGCACAAAAAGAGAATTACATGTTAGAATTAGTTAGGTAAAAAATTATTATCAAGAAAGGAATTTTTAAAATGAAAAAGCAGATTAAATTGTTTGCACTAATGTTGGCAATTGCTATGCTGTTCGGTGCGGTCGGCTGTAACAAAGCGGGCACATCATCAACCTCTTCGGAAGGGGAAGCGGGAGTATTACTTGGCTTTGAAGATGAAACTGTCGAAACAAATAACGGCGAGGGAACCGCTTCGGGCAATTCAGGCGGCGGAAATACCTCTGCCAGCGGAAATACCTCCGGCGGTAACAACAGTCAGGGTAGCAGCGGTAACGGCGGCGGTACGGTTGTTGAAAAGCCGGTTGATGTAGGCGGCAAAGATCCGTTCGCTAACATTCCCTCTCGCTTAAAGGGAACTACCGTTACTTTTGCTCACTTCGGTGACGAGGGTGCGGCAGAGTACGAAAAGGTGCTTAAGGCATTTACAAAGAAAACAGGTATTAAATATAAACTTGTTTCCTACAACCAGTCGGAATACGTTGCTCAGGTTTCAAAGCAAATAGCGGCGAAGTCGGGTCCCGACGTTATAATTTGTAACGATACCTTCCCCGCAGCGCTTGAGATTGCACAGCCTCTTCAGAATATCGTAAACCTTCAAGACGACTTCTGGGACGATAATATTACAAATATCTGCACTGTCGGCGGAAATACATACTTTGTAAACAGCCTTAACAGCGTTTGGGAAAATATCGACACGGTTTTCTATAATAAGACCATTTTCTCCAACCACGGTATTACAAGCCCGCTCGATTATTACAACAACGGTCAGTGGACATGGGAAAACTTCAGAAAGTGTGCGGAAGAGGTTAAGGGTTTTGGATATGTCGGCGGCTATGCGAACGCTGATAAAATTAATGCCTCGCTCGGAAGTCCTATGATTAATTACGATCCTAAGACGGCTGTGTTCAGCGGTTCAAGCTCTTCGGATCTTTCGGTTGGTTATCAGTTCGAAGCACAGATGTTTAAAGACAAACTTTGGTCAAGCACCGATTGGTGGGCAACCTTCGCAAACGGAAAAATTGGTATTATGGCAGAAGGCGGCGTATGGGGCGCTAAGTACAACGGTGCATTTAAGGACGCCGATGATAATATGTTAGGTATGGTTCCGATGCCTTCAAGCTTTAAAGGTAAGGAATGTAAGCCTACAGGATCACTCAGAGCTTACGGAATTGCAAAGGGCGCTAAGAACCCCGAGGGAGCGGTATATCTGCTACGCTACTTCCTTGACTACAGTTACTATTCTTCTGCGGGCGCTAATGTATTTAAGAATAAGAATCTTGAAAAGATGGTATTCGACCATGTGATTCCCGAAGTCAAGAAGAAGGGTATAAATTTTGATTATGCTGGCGGTGCCTTTGACCTTTCAAACAATGATGATTTGAGCAAGATTTCCACCGCCGCAGGCAGGACCGATCCGGCTCAGGTTAAGGGCGAACTTGATACCAACTGGAACCTTATTGGTAACGCCGCTCAGAAAGCAAACGATAAAATAGCGTCTTTCCGTTAAGATGCATAAAAGATTGGTTATAATGTTAGGGTGTTGTCTTGCAAAGGCAACACCCGTGTATCAGAATGGAGTCTAGTATGAAAAAAGGTATTGCGGCTGTTCTTTCGGCGATTATGGTACTTGCGTCTATGTATGTCGGCTTGGGTACTGTAATCGGCGTTTCTGCAGCTACTAATATAGATTTTACTTATGTCGATTTTGACGGTGATTCGGCAAAGTATTATGCTGATAATGACGATTATCACGCATATTTGGCCGCTAAATTAGTTGATTCGGGCGACGAGCACGGAAAAGTGGTTGAATTTGATCAGATGTCTGATTTTAATGGAAATAGATGGCCTGCAGCAATTGCCATTTCAAGCTATGACGGCACAGGCAGATTTGAGGCAAAAAAAGGTGAGACCTATACATTATCCTTTGATTACCGCAATATAAAGGCAGACGATAATTTGCAGATTGCGGCAATATTTGTAGATAAAAGCGTACCCGCTAACGGTGGCGGTTCGGTGGGAACAGCGCAGAGCCAGGGAAGATACGCATATGTGTGCTGGGCTGATAAGAATCAAAAAAATTGGGCTACATACACTTATACATTTACAGCCCCCTGTGACGGAACTATTCTTCTTGCACCAATTACGTGGAACAACGGATGGGATATTAAAAATCAGCAAATCCAGCTTGACAATATCGCAATCGAAAAAAAGGTTGAGGCAGACGGCAGTAGCATTGATATTGAATATCACTACGGCTATAACAACAGGGTTGTAACAAAGAAGGCATATTTAGGCGGCAGTTATCCATATGCCGTCCGTACGGGTTATATTTTTGAGGGTTGGTATGTTAACGAGGAACTTACCGTTCCGGCACCGTCTACTGTAAGACAAAGCTGCACAAAGGTTTATGCTAAGTGGTCCGTTGACAACCGTGAACCCCAGACAACTCAAAACTCCTATGATGACAGCGATATGGAGTTTACTTCAAAGGAAGAAGAAAGCGGCACAGTCTTTTATTTGAATCAACAAGGCGAGACAATTCAGGATCCAACAACCAAATTTGCCCTCTTCGGAGCGAGAATTAACGACACCGCTTTTGAATCCAACAGGGTACTGTCCTTCACACAAGCTTCACCCTATGAATGGCCATGGCCGACTATTGCTGCTATTTACGATAATAAAAATAAGCAGGCAAAATTTTTGCCCAATGCGGGCTCGGTTTATGAAATAAAACTTAGATACCGCGTAAACAAAGCGGCTGATAAAAAGCTTTTTTTGCAGGTATTAAGCGTTTGGGGTGACATATCAAACCCGAACGGCGGCTACAATTCTCAAAATGTATACGTAAAGTCGCTTGCCGAAATAACCGACGTCACCGATGGTTGGGTAGAAGCAAATGCGATATTTACCGCGAATAACTCAAGCGCGCTGTGCCTTACCCTTGTTTCCGAGTCCACAGCGTGGGGAGATACCGTTTCTGGTCTTGAGATTTATGTAGATGACGTAACGGTCACCGAAAGATTGGATGCCTATGCAATCTATTTTGAGACCAACGGCGGAGAGAATATGTCGCCCATCAAGTGCTTGGCAGGAGCCGAGATGCCTGTATTCAACGCTCCCGTAAGAGAGGGCTACTGCTTTACGGGCTGGTATTACGACTCCGAATGTACCAGAGCATTCAGCTCATCCGTTATGCCCCAAGAGGATTTGATATTATACGCAGGATGGGCATCGCTTGACGGTATGCCTCAATCCTTAAAGACAGGATTTGAGGAGAGCGAGTACCAAAAACAGGTTTACACCAACGACGGAACAGCCAACCCCGTTTCGGACGCTTCAATGACCGATTCCGCAGTATGGCATAAAAACGATCCGTCGGAGGCGTACGACGGTAGCGGTTATATTGTCTTTGACGATGGCGACACCGTGCTCACCGATTCAAGAAGCAATAAATTTATGGCTATAAGTCTTTATAATCCGGACGGAACACCTTTCTGTGTAACAGAGGGTAAGCGCTATAAAGTTTCTCTTGCTTTTAGACATTCAGGATCGGCAGTCAACGACAATGCTTATTTCCTATTCCTTATCACAAATCAGTCACCGGGAATAGGAGTAAATTATGGAAATTCTAAAGTTCTTTATGAGACCGCTGCGATGGGTCCCGATAAGCACGACACACAGACTTGGGGCGAGTTTTCAACCTATGCGGTAGCAAGTGCTACAGGACCTGTCAAGCTTGCTATGTACGGCACGACCGCAGATCAGACGCTCGATGTTGATAATGTTAAGATTGAGCTGATGAGTGAGAGCGAATGTGTAAAAGTTGAGTATTTTCAGCAGGATCAGAATAAAACTCCCGATAGCCGTTATTCCTGCGGAGTACGTTACGGTGCGCCGGGCGACCTGCTTATTGCGGGTCAGAGCAGTCATATTGACGGCTATGCTTTTGACGGCTGGCGTACCGAGGACGGAGAACTTTACACCTCTAACCGTTTCCCGAACTCCGATTTAACCCTTTACGCTTCATGGCGCGTTGCCGATAACGCTGCCGACGCGGCTCCCAATCCCAATGAAGAGGTTTTACTGGATTTTGAGGATACCGATAAGGCGAAGGCGTTTTACGAGGACTCCGCTAACAACTATCATCCTGAAAACGGCGTATTTTTAACGGTAAACGATCCCGATAACGCGCACAGCGGAAATAACTATTTCCAGTTCTATCAATGCGGGCATTGGATGGACGATTATCTTCGCAGATTCAAGCTTTACGATCCCGATACCGCAGGCAATCAGGTTTATCTTGAGCCTAACTCTGTATATAAGGTTTCCTTCTGGCTTAATATCGAGTCTGTCGGCGCGGGAAATCTGTATCTTTGCACCTTCCCTGACAGGAACAACATGACAGAATATGAGATTCAAAACGAAAACTATATTACCGATACAAACAGCTTTGAAAATTTCGGCAAGTGGGTTCTTTATGAAAACACCGTTATTACGGGAGATGACGAGGACGGCGACGGCATAGCGGCAACCTTGGGCTTTACATTCTACGGCGGATATTTAACCGCAAAGCTTGACGATATTTCGATCGTAAAGCTTAAGGAGGTCACCGTCAGCTTTGAGTCAAACGGCGGCAGCGATGTAAACGATATTACACAGCTTTCTTACGACTACGCAATCGCTCCCGCAGACCCCGAGCGTGAGGGCTATTCCTTTACAGGCTGGTATACCGATGAAAAGCTTACACAGCGTTTTAATTTTAAAACCGAGCTTATCACCAAGGACATTAAGCTTTACGCAGGCTGGAAGGCAGTCGAAAAGGATGGTTCAGAAAACATCTCTGATAAAAAAGAACCTATTTACAATACTGTGACCGAATACGAAACGCTTGAAGAAACCGTGGATGTTGAGGTTCCGGATAAGGAACTTGACGAGCAGATTACCTTTGCCGATACCGATAAGGTTGGTAAGATTGATAAGCAGAATACAGACACAGATGTGTCGGGCGATTCCGCAAACTCGGTTTGGGTAATAACCGCAATTGCATGCGGCGGAACTTTAGCTGCGGCGGCAGCGGGTACTACTGTAGTAGTAGTTAGAAAGCGCAAAAAACGTAATTAAGCAGAGGAGGATGTAATACAATGAAAAAGAGAATAACTTCAATTATACTTGTAGCGTGTATGTTCCTCCTTTGCAGCTGCGGGGATAAAAACCCGACAAAAGTTGGAACAGGAAACAATAAGACCGAAAATCAATATGTTATCGCAATGAACCCTTCGGTAGCCTTTGAAGACGGAACGGTTACAAGTCTCAGAAACGACGCCGCCAAGGCTATTTCCAAGGATGTTTCGGCAAAATCAACCACTGCTCTTTATGCTGATACAAACTGGAAATGGATCTACGCCGACAAGGACGGACAGTGGACCAAACGCCTTATCCGTCAGGTGGCTGTGTGGCAGAATGAAGCGGGCAATACCGTAAAAGGTGCGCCTTATGCCTATTCCGTGAACGATGCCTGCACCTCCTCACTTGCAGTTTTTGATGCCTCAAAAATGAAGGTGGAGAGTTGTGTGGACGGCGAACTTCCTCAAAACGGTATTATTATGACCTTTAACGAGGGCTATGAAGAGGGACTTTGCTATACTGCCGATAAGGACTGCACCCTTACATTTTCGGATACAGGTTTCGGCAATGTAGCGGTTGTAGGTAAGCTTGCCGATCAAAAAACCGCCTTTTTCGATAAGGACGGAGCGGCATCCGCAATAATACTTCGTGTTTACAGGAATAACCGTATTTACTGGCAAGGTGTGCTTGATAAGAACACTACTGCGGTTGAATTTCCGTATCTTTCGGGTATTGAGATGACGGCGGGTGACAGCATCATAATCACCGCCAGAGCGGCAGACAGCACGGAAGATGTTGTAACAGGCAACTGCGACCTGCCCGATACCACTAAGACTGTGAAAAAAACCATTAAGAATGAGCGCCAAGAGCTTGTCGGCTATAAGGATAATCAGGCGAATAACGGCACGGATA
>CAMFZK010000021.1 GCA_946006915.1 uncultured Clostridia bacterium | reverse complement strand
GTTGAACTTCGCAACAGCGAAAAGGAAAAAACTTTATTGCGTGAAAAAATAGGCGGTGAATTAGCCCGCCTTACCGAACGCAAAGAAGTTATGATGCGTGAATATGACGAGGTTATAAGAAAACTTTATGACGAATACGAACTGACAAGAAGTGAAGCCGAGCAGATAGGAATTGAAATCGAAAATCCGTCGGCAGCTAAAAAAACACTTGCCGAAACCAAAAATAAAATCCGTGCTCTCGGCAATGTTAATGTTTCGGCTATTGAGGAATACAAGGAAGTTAGCGAAAGATATACCTTTTTGTCTTCTCAAATTGACGATGTTGAGGCATCACGCACTCAACTTCACAAACTTATCAACCAACTTACAAGCCAAATGCAGGAAATATTTACCGAAGGTTTTGAAAAAATCAACCAAAACTTCAAAAAAACATTTTCCGAACTTTTCGGCGGCGGTACTGCATCCCTTTCACTTTCCGACCCTGAAAACGTGCTTGAAAGCGGTATTGATATAAATGTAAAATTACCCGGGAAAAATGTACCCAGTTTGGACGGTCTTTCGGGCGGTGAAAAGGCACTTATTGCACTTTCCATTTACTTTGCGATTATGCGTGTAAACGCTCCGCCTTTCTGCTTCCTTGACGAGGTTGATACCGCACTTGACGATATTAACGTAGACCGTTTTGCGGAATATATGAAATCTTCCGAATTTGCAACACAGTTTATTTGCGTTACCCACAGGCGAGGAACTATGGAGGCGGCAGATATGCTTTACGGTGTTACAATGCAGGAAAAGGGTATTACCAAACTTTTGGAACTTAATGTTTCGGAACTTGAAAAGAAATTACTTGATAATAAGGTGAGTTAATGGGTTTTTTCAATAAAATTAAACAGGGCTTACAAAAAACAAGAGATTCTATTGCAAACGGCGTAAACAGTGTTATAAATTCGTTTACAAAGATTGACGAGGAACTTTTTGAAGAACTTGAAGAAATACTAATAATGTCGGACATCGGTGTTGCCACCGCAACCGAAATTTGCGATATTTTGCGTAAAAAAATTAAAGAACAAGGTATTACCGACCCCGCCGAAATTAAGGGATTAATGAAAGAAATTATAACCGAAATGTTAGGGGAGGACGACGGTTTGCACCTTGATACCAAACCGTCGGTAATACTTGTTATCGGGGTTAACGGTGTGGGTAAAACCACTACTATCGGCAAACTTTCGGCACAACTCAAAGCCGAAGGCAAAAACGTGGTTTTAGGTGCGGCTGATACTTTCCGTGCCGCCGCTATTGACCAACTTGGAATTTGGGCAGACCGTGCGGGGGTTACAATGGTAAAAAGTGTTGAGGGTACAGACCCCGCATCGGTAGTGTTTGACACTATCAATTCCGCAAAATCAAAGGGTGCGGATGTAATTATTTGCGATACTGCGGGACGGCTTCACAACAAGAAAAACCTAATGGATGAACTTGCAAAAATTAACCGAATTATCGGTAGGGAATTGCCCGACTCATCGGTAGAAACCTTGCTTGTGCTTGATGCTACTACGGGGCAAAACGCCGTGAATCAAGCAAGCCAATTTAAAACCGCCTGCGATATTACGGGTATTGTTTTAACAAAACTTGACGGTACGGCAAAGGGCGGTATTGTAATTCCCATTAAAAACGAACTGAATATTCCGGTAAAATTTGTAGGTGTAGGCGAGGGAATAGACGATTTACAACCATTTAGTGCAACCGATTTTGTAAACGGTATATTTGACGGTGAAAATATATGAAAATATTTATTGCAACAAAAAATCAAAAAAAGTTAAAAGAACTTAAAAGAATTTTAATCCCTATGGGTTTTGAAGTTTTGTGTGAATCGGATTTAGATAAACCCTTTTTAGATGCCGTTGAAGACGGAGAAACCTTTGAAGAAAACGCAATTATCAAGGCAAAATCCGGTCTTTCGCAAACAGGGTATATTACGGTTGCGGACGATAGCGGTATTTGTGTCGATTACTTAAACGGAAGACCCGGTGTATATTCCGCAAGGTATTCGGGTGAACACGGTAATGACGAAAAAAACAACGATAAACTGCTTTTAGAACTTTCGGGCGTTCCTATGGAAAAGCGTACCGCTTACTATGTTGCGGCTATTGCCTGTGTTTTCCCGGACGGCAGACAGTTTACGGTTAGGGGCGAATGTCACGGTCATATTGCTTTTGAAAGGCAGTCGGGTAACGGCGGTTTCGGTTATGACCCACTCTTTATAAGCGAAAACGGTCCTTTCAGTCAGTTAACACCCGAACAAAAAGATGCAATAAGTCACCGCGGTAAAGCACTTAAAATTTTTGAAGAAAAACTTAAAGAATATATAGAGGTAAAATAATGCTAAACAGTAGACAAAGAGCGCAACTTCGCAGTATGGCAAACGATTATGAAACCATATTACAAATAGGAAAATCGGGCATTGGCGAAAACACGGTAAAACAGGTAAATGACGCCTTAGAAGCACGTGAACTTATAAAACTTCGTGTTTTGGAAACCTGTCCGCAAACTTCACGTGAGGCGGCGGATTTACTTGCAGCCGAAACAAACAGCGATGTTGTTCAGGTGATCGGTTCAAGGTTCATTTTGTACCGTGAAAGCAAAGATAATAAAACTATCAAATTGGTGAAATAATATGGGTTTAACCGCAATTTTCGGGGGAACTTTTAATCCCTTTCATATCGGTCATTATAAAATGCTACTGTCTTTGGAAAATGATGACAGTATTGAAGAAATTCTTATAATGCCGGATAAAATCCCGCCCCATAAAGTATGTGATTATATGGCAAGTGACTCTGACCGCATAGAAATGTGCCGTATTGTATCAAACGACTTTAAAAAGGCAAAACTCTGCCTTACGGAGTTCCAAAGAGAGGGTAAAAGTTATACTTATGACACAGTGGTAAATTTAAAAAAAATGTACCCCGAAAAGAATTTTGCCTTTGTTTTAGGCGGCGATATGCTTGTTTATTTTCCAAAATGGTATAAATGGCAGGAACTTATGACAATGCTACCTTTTATTTGTTTTAAAAGAACCGATACTAATGTTACGGAATTTAACGAATGTGTAGAAAAATTTTCAAAAATGGGAATGAATATTACAGTAAAGGCGGATTTAATTCCGGGTGTATCATCAAGCGAATTTCGTAAAAATAATATTGAAAGTTTACTTCCCGAAAAGGTGTATGATTTCATAAAGGAAAGAGGAATTTACGGTGTACGATGAATATAAAGAATTATTAAAACAACGGCTTAACGAAAAAAGATATTATCATTCGCTTTGTGTTGCGGACGAAGCGGTTAGATTAGCAAAAAAGTACGGCGGAAATCCTGACAAAGCATACCTTGCGGGACTGTTACACGATATTACCAAAAATTCTTCCGACCAGGAACACTTGAAAATTTTTGACAGTTTTGGTATAATTTTAACCGACACCGAAAAAAACGCCAAAAAACTTTGGCACGCAATTTCGGGTGCGGCATATTTAGAGCATATTTTAAAGATAAACGATGCCGAAATTATTGATGCCGTGAGGTATCACACCACCGCTAAAGCAGATATGTCGCTTTTGGCAAAAATTCTTTATCTTGCGGATTTCACATCGCTTGACAGGGATTATGACGATGTTTCGGTTATAAGAGAATTAGTGGACAAGTCGTTAGATGATGCTTTAATTTACGCTTTGCAGTATTCAATTTGCGATTTAGTTAATAATAAACGTGCACTTCATATAGACACAATTAACGCTTTCAATACCGCAGTAAATTCTTTAGGAGGAAAATAATTTGCAAACTTTTGATATTTTAAAAACCGCCGCTAATGCGGCAAACGGCAAAAAAGCAAAGGATATGAGCGCAATTAAGGTAAGCGACCTTACTGTTTTGTGTGAATATTTTTTAATATGTACCGCAACTTCTTCAACCCACGTTAGGGCATTGGCAGATGAGGTTGAAGAAAAATTAGAAGAAAAGGGACTCCGCCCTCACCATATTGAAGGCAGAGCCACCGGTTGGATAGTTTTGGATTACGGTTCGGTTATTGTTCACATTTTCGGACGAAATGAACGTGAGTTTTACGGTCTTGACAAAATGTGGGACGATGCAGAACACGTTGACCTTGAAGAAATACTTGATGAAACTATGGGTGACTGATTATGAAAAATTACGATTATGCGAAAATTGAAAAAAAGTGGCAGGATATTTGGGATAAAAACCACACTTTTGAAGCCAAAAATGACTATACTTTACCCAAATTCTACGGTCTTGTGGAATTTCCGTACCCGTCGGGTCAGGGTCTTCACGTAGGTCACCCACGTTCATATACTGCCATTGATATTGTGGCACGTAAAAAGCGTTTGCAAGGATATAACGTGCTTTATCCAATGGGATGGGACGCTTTCGGTCTTCCTACCGAAAACTTTGCAATAAAGAACCACGTTCACCCCGCAAAGGTTACCGAAAATAATATTGAAAATTTTAAACGCCAGTTAAAATCATTAGGATTTTCTTTTGACTGGAGCCGTGAAATCAACACCACCGACCCCTCATACTATAAGTGGACACAGTGGATATTCCTGCAATTATTTAAGCAGGGCTTGGCTTATAAAAAAGAAATGTCGGTTAACTGGTGTACTTCCTGTAAGTGCGTTCTTGCAAATGAAGAGGTTGTAAACGGCGTTTGCGAACGTTGCGGAAGTGAAGTTGTTCAAAAAGAGAAAAGCCAATGGATGCTTAAAATTACCGAATATGCCGAAAAACTTTTAGAAGGTCTTAATGATGTAAACTTTATTGAACGTGTTAAAACCCAACAACGCAACTGGATTGGACGTTCTTACGGTACACAGGTTACCTTTAACACCAATATTGGGGATACTTTTGATATTTTCACCACCCGTGCAGACACACTTTTCGGTGTTACATATATGGTAATGTCACCCGAACATCACTTGCTCTCCAAATGGGAGGATAAGATTAAAAATTTGGATGCCGTAAAGGAATACCAAATATTGGCATCTAAAAAGTCTGACTTTGAACGTACCGAACTTGCAAAGGATAAAACCGGCGTTAAGTTAGAAGGCGTTACGGCAATTAACCCCGTAAACGGCAAGGAAATCCCTATCTTTATTTCGGACTATGTACTTATTTCTTACGGAACGGGTGCAATTATGGCGGTACCGGCACACGATACACGTGACTGGGAATTTGCAAAGAAATTCGATTTACCGATAATTGAGGTTGTATCAGGCGGTGAAGACGTTCAAAAAGCCCCCTTTACCGACTGTGCTACAGGTGTGCTTGTCAATTCCGATTTTCTTAACGGTTTATCGGTTGAAGACGCTAAAAAGAAAATGCAGTCCTGGCTTACAGAAAAGGGTATAGGCAAGGTTAAAACCAACTACAAACTCCGTGACTGGGTATTTTCACGTCAAAGATATTGGGGTGAGCCGATCCCGATTGTTCACTGTGAAAAATGCGGTTATGTTCCTTTGCCGGAAAGTGAACTTCCGCTTGTTCTTCCTAACGTTGAATCCTACGAACCGACCGACAACGGCGAATCACCCTTGGCAAAAATGACCGACTGGGTAAATACCACCTGTCCGCATTGCGGCGGTCCTGCTAAACGTGAAACCGATACTATGCCTCAATGGGCAGGTTCTTCTTGGTATTTCTTGCGTTATTGTGACCCGCACAACGATAAGGAATTTGCTTCTAAAGAGGCACTCCAATATTGGTGTCCCGTTGACTGGTACAACGGCGGTATGGAACATACCACACTTCACTTGTTATACAGCCGTTTTTGGCATAAATTCCTTTATGATATAGGTGCAGTTCCTAACCCAGAGCCATATTCTAAACGTACAAGCCACGGTATGATTTTGGGCGAAAACGGCGAAAAAATGTCCAAGTCCCGCGGTAATGTAGTAAACCCCGATGAAATTATAAACGACTACGGCGCAGATACAATGCGTGTTTACGAAATGTTTATAGGTGACTTTGAAAAGGCAGCTCCCTGGAGTCAGTCCTCAATTAAGGGCAGTAAGCGTTTTCTTGATAAAGTTTGGGCACTTTACGGCATTTTGTGTAATGAAAAGGGTATAAGACCGTCACTGGAATCTGAATTTCACCGTACAATTAAAAAAGTAACCGAAGATATTGAAAACTTGAAGATGAATACCGCTATTGCGGCTTTAATGTCCTTAATGAACAGTATTTATTCAACCGGTAAAATTACTGCCGACGAATATAAAATCTTCATTACTTTGCTTAACCCCTTTGCACCCCATATTACCGAAGAAATTTGGGAAATGTGCGGTTTTGAGGGTATGCTAAACCAAGCAAAATGGCCCGAATATGACGAAAGCAAGTGTGTGGAATCTACTGTCGAGATTGTTGTCCAAATCAACGGTAAAATAAGGGCACGTCTTAATGTTGCCGCCGATATAGGTAGTGACGAGGCAATCGCACTTGCAAAGCAACAAGACGCTGTTATAAGCGAAATTTCGGGCAAAAACATTGTAAAAGAACTGTACGTTCCTAAAAAATTAGTAAATATTGTTGTTAAAAATTCTTAAATTTTTAAAATTTTTGTTGCAAATTGAAATAAAGTATGGTATTATACTGATTGGTATTTGTAAATCGGAGGTGACACAGGTGAACGCAGTTGAAATTATTTTAGGAATTTTAGTAATTTTAGTTTCGCTTATTATTATATTTGCAGTTTTGTTTCAACAAGGTCGCCGTGCCGGCATTAACGGCGCTATTTCCGGCGGAGCAGATACATTTCTTTCCAAAAACAAAGCAAGAACGGCTGATGCTTTGTTATCACGTTGGACAAAGTATGTAGCAATACTTTTCTTTGTTCTTGCTATTGTTGCAAATATTATTGCGTTAAGGGGATAATTTCCCGCTAAAAATTTTAATTACCCCTGCTATTTTGCATAAGGGAGGGAATATAATGAGTCAAGTTAGAATTAAAGAGAATGAATCACTCGATAACGCTTTGCGTCGCTTCAAAAGACAAACCGCTAAAGACGGTATTATCCAAGAAGTTCGTAAGAGAGAGCACTATGAGAAACCCTCTGTAAAGCGTAAAAAGAAGTCGGAAGCTGCTCGTAAAAGAAAGTTCCGCTAATATTAAGTGAGAAAAGCGGTTGTATTCAACCGCTTTTTTATTTGAGGTTATGTATGCTTTTAAAACCAAATATTAAATTAGATAAAATTACCGATATTTCGGTTGATATATTAAAAAAATATAATATTACCGCACTTATTTTGGATGTTGATAATACCCTTTCAACCCACCACGGACAAGTTTTAACAGAAGGACTTGAAAATTGGCTTAAAAATATGCGGGAAAATAATATTAAACTTACGGTTCTTTCCAATTCAACTAAAAAACGGGTAGACCCGTTTGCAAAGAAAATAGGGTTAGATTACATAAGTTTAGGTCTAAAACCCTTGCCTTTCGGTTATTTGCGTGCTTCAAAGGCACTTGGTACTAAACGTAAAAATACCGCTATTGTGGGTGACCAAATTTTTACCGATACTTTAGGCGGTAATTTTGTGGGTCTTAATACGGTGCTTTTAACACCCATTAAACCCGAAACTTCTTTGAGGTTTAGATTTAAAAGAAGAATAGAAAAGTTTTTAATAAAACACCTTAAAATCACCAATACGGAGGTATAATATGTCTGCAAAATTCGGTCCTGCCGGCACTTCGGACAATTTTAAAAAAATGGGTTATAAATCAAGTTTGGACGTACCCGAATTTATAGTAAAATCAGGACTTGACTGTTTTGAATATCAATGCGGCAGGGGTGTAAATATCGGCACGGAAAAAGCGGCTCTGCTCGGCAAAAAAGCCAAAGAAAAGGGAATTACACTTTCGCTCCATGCACCGTATTATATTTCTATGTCTTCTGTTGAGGAAGAAAAACGCTTAAATTCTATTAACTATATTTTAGACTCGGCACGTGCCGTAAACGCAATGGGCGGTGACCGTATTGTGGTTCACACCGGTTCTTGCGGAAAAATTTCACGTGAAGAAGCGTTAGAACTCGCCATTGATACTATGAAAAAAGCCATTGCCGCTTTAGACAGCGAGGGACTTTCAAATATTCACATTTGCCCCGAAACAATGGGAAAGGTAAACCAATTAGGCACTTTGTATGAAGTAATGGAACTTTGCAAGTTGGACGAACGGTTAATCCCGTGTATTGATTTCGGTCACTTAAACGCAAGGGATTTAGGGGTAATTAAAACCAAAGAAGATTATGAAAACATTTTAAGTACCATAAAAAACGAACTCGGTAGTGAGAGATACAAAAATTTTCATTCGCATTTTTCAAAGATTGAATACACCACAGGCGGTGAAAAACGTCACTTAACTTTTGAAGATACCGTTTACGGTCCGCAGTTTGAACCGTTAATAGAACTAATTGCCAAGCACGGTTTAAGTCCCGTATTTATTTGTGAATCCGCCGGAACACAGGACATTGATGCAAAACAAATGAAAGATTACTACGAAAGGGTGTTATTATGATTTGGCACAGTGCGGCAGTAAACGAAGTTTTAACCGAACTTAAAACCGATAGTGAAATAGGTCTTTTAAACGGTGTTGCAGATGAACGCCTTAAAGAACACGGCGAAAATATAATAACAAACACAAATAAACCGTCACTTTTAAAAATATTTTTGAGCCAATTTAAAAGCAAAGCCTTAATAGCACTTTTATGTGTTTGTTTGCTTTCGTTTATTGTTTCCTTAATATATTCGCAAGGAAATGCTTATTATTCGCTTTTAATTATAGGTGTTGTAATTTTAAACGCCTTTGTGAGTGCTTTGCATTTGTTCAACAGCGATACTGCGTTTGACGATGTCAAACAGGTTACAATACCCACCGTCACCGTTTTGCGTGACGGAATTATTAAAAAAATCAACGCTTATAACCTTGTTGTGGGGGACATTATTCTTCTGCAGGAGGGTGACTATGTTACCGCCGATGCACGAATTATTGAATCCAACGAACTTCGTTGCAACGAATCTGCCTTGACAGGCGAAGATGTGCCGGTTGAAAAGGACGGCTCGGTAGTATTAGAGGATATTGTAAGCGTACCGTTAAGAAAAAATATGCTTTTTGCGGGAACAACCGTTATACACGGTAATGCAAAAGCAGTTGTAACGGCAACCGGTTTGCACACAGAAAACGGCAGAGCCGCCGCAATAATGGAACAAACCGGAAATAAAACCTTGCCGGTGCAAAACGAACTTGATTTAATAGGAAAAATTGTTAATACGGTTATTCTTTCGGTTTGCGGTATATATTTTATTATCGGTATGATACAAAACTTTCATTCCGCCGCACCTTTTGCCATCACAACTTTAACCGTAATGCTAAATTCATTGGCACTTGCGGTTGCAACAGTTCCTAAAAGTTTGCCCGCTATTGCTACAATAGTAATTGCAAGCGGTACTGCAAGAATTTTAAAGGACAAAATTATTTTAAAAGATAGGAATGCCTTTGAAACAATAGGTAAAGCAAATGTAATTTGTGCCGATAAAACGGGTATTTTCACTCATAAAAAAATGTCTTTGTCCAAAATATATGACGGTAAAAAGATAACCGATTTCCCGGCAGCGGGTTTAGATGAACAAACCTCTATCGTTTTAAATTTAGCAACCGCTTGTTCCACTTTGCGTAACGATTCTACCGAAGATGCAATAAAAGAAGCGTGTTTAACATATAACTCTAAAAGTGAAGTGGATATTAACTCACTTTTCCCGAAACTCGCTTTAATTCCGTTTGATTCTACCCGTAAATGTATGACGGTTATTACAATGATAAACGAACGCCCCTTTGCTATTGTAAAAGGTGCGCCCGAAATTGTTTTGCCTAAATGCAATAACTGTAACAGCGAGGAAATACTAAAAATAAATGACCAAATGGCAAACGATGCTTTGCGTGTGGTTTGCATCGCAATGCGTCCTTTAGATAATATTCCCGCTAACCCCACTTCGGAGGAAACCGAATGTAACCTTACTTTTGTAGGACTTTTAGGTCTTGCAGAGCCGATTAGAAAAAGTGTAACCGAAGAAATTAAACTTTGCAAAAAAGCGGGTATTAAAACGGTTATGCTAACGGGTGACAACCCCTTAACTGCAGGGACAATAGCCAAAAAAATTGGTCTTATAACCGACAACGGCGAAGTTATTGACGGCAGCACTCTTGCCGAAATGAGCGACCTTGAATTAGAAGAGAGTATTTTAAATTATTCGGTATTTGCACGTATTTCGCCTAATGACAAACTTCGCATTGTAAAGGCGTTTAAGAGCAAAAAAATGACCGTAATTGCAACGGGTGACAGTTTGCAGGACGCCGATACATTATCTGTTGTCGATGTCGGTTGCGCTATAGGTCAATACGGCGATGATGTTGCTAAAGGCAACGCCGATATAATTATTTTAAAAAACAATTTCGGTTCAATAGTTACCGCTTTAAAAGAAAGCCGCGGATTTTACAGTAATATAAGAAAAATAGTTTACTACCTTTGCAGTTGTAATTTTGCCGAACTTCTTTTAATGCTTTTAGGCATTATAATTTTCAAAAACCCCGTACTTGTTGCGGTACAGTTTTTGCTTATAAACCTTTTAACCGATTCTGCACCTGCCATATCCTTAAGTTTGGAAAAAGCCGAAAATTCCGTTATGAATACAAACTCGTTTAGGGTGCAAAGCAGAATACTAAACATTAAATCGCTTACTTCTTTGTTGGTACAAAGCATATTTATAGCCCTTACTTCTTTAACCGCATATATTATCGGCAACGGTGTTTCTGCGGTTACCGCTTCGACTATGGCCTTTGCAACACTTGGGATTTCGCAAATACTTCATTGCTACAACAATAAGTTTGAGGATACTCTTTTTAACAAGAAATTGTTTTCAAACAAATTTATGAACAACTCTGTTGTTGCAACCTTGTTTTCGGTAATCTTTTTAGTGTTTACTCCGTTTGGCTTTGTTTTCGGTCTTACAATGCTTAACGCAAAACAGTTTTTAATTTGTTTGTTGCTTTCGGTTTTAATAATTC
Source organism: uncultured Clostridia bacterium (assembly GCA_946006915.1). Lineage (GTDB taxonomy): Bacteria > Bacillota > Clostridia > Oscillospirales > Acutalibacteraceae > UBA737. Next base: position 928 of record CAMFZK010000021.1, on the reverse strand, counting down.
CGTTTAGCGAACTGTTAAAGTTTTTACAAAAGAAAATGTAATATTAAAAATAGGGGAGGGTGCTAAAAACCCTCCCTTAAAAAAATTAAATTACATATCCGCCGTTTACGCCGATTACCTGACCTGTTATGTAGTCGGCGTTTTCGCTTGCCAAAAAGTAAATTGTCTGTGCAATTTCTTCGGCACTGCCCATTCTGCCAAGCGGCACGGTTTCTACAAATTCTGCTAATTCTTCTATAGACAAATTAGAATTCATATTGGTTTCAATAATACCGGGTGCAACGGCGTTTACGGTAATTCCGCTTGGTGCCAATTCTTTTGCGAGCGCTTTTGTAAGACCAATTACACCCGCTTTTGATGCGGAATATGCAACCTCACACGCAGCACCTACTTGACCCCACATAGAAGAAACATTTATAATCTTACCCGATTTTTGGTTAACCATTACCTTTGTTGCGGCCTTACAGCAGTTAAATGTTCCCTTTAAGTTTATATCTATAATTCGGTCAAAATCAATCTCGTCTGTGTCGGTTATCAAACCCTCAAACGCAACACCTGCGTTGTTTACCAAAACATCAATACTTCCGAATTTGTAAAGTGTTTCTTTTATAAGCATTTCGGCTTCAAGCCGGTTAGCGACATTCGCTTTTTGGGTTGTTACCGAAAACCCGTTATTAACAAGCGAACGGCAGAGCAGGGAAGCCGATTCATAAGAATTGTTATAGTTGATTACAACGTTATAACCCTTTTGGGCAAACAGTATTGCCGTAGCGGCACCGATTCCTTTTGAAGAACCCGTAATAATTGCAGTTTGTTTCATAAAATCATCTCCAAATAGATTTTAACATAAATTTCACAAAAAGAAAAGCCCTTTTTACAATAATTAGGGTTTTATAGACAATGTTAGTTACAACATATAGTGTAGTTT
>CAMFZK010000020.1 GCA_946006915.1 uncultured Clostridia bacterium | reverse complement strand
AAACCGTGATAATAACGCCTTTATCACAATAGCCGAAGCGGGAGAAATTATAGGTAACGGATTTAAAAAATAATTTTTTAAAAAAGTTCTTGCTTTTTCAATAATTTGTGGTATAATAATTTATGCTATTACAAGATATTGTGTTTTTGCCATAAAACACTGCAAATTATTATAAGAGGTAAATATTATGAAAATCATTAAAAGAAGCGGTGCGGAAGTTACTTTTGACCCACAAAAAATTATTGTTGCGGTTACAAAAGCCAACGAAAGCGTTGTCCCCAGCCAACGTATGAGTGAAATTCAAATCAAACGCATTGCCGAAGATGTTGAAAATGCGGCGGCAAACATAAACCGTTCATTAAGCGTTGAAGAAATACAAGATATGGTAGAAGACCAAATTATGAATCAACGTGCGTTTGATGTTGCAAGACGGTATATTACATACCGTTACAACCGTGCGCTTATAAGAAAGTCTAACACAACAGACGAACAGATTATAAGTCTTATTGAATGTAACAACGAAGAGGTTAAACAGGAAAATTCCAACAAAAATCCTACCGTAAACAGCGTTCAGCGTGACTATATGGCGGGTGAAGTGAGCAAGGATATTACAAAACGTATTCTTTTAAGCCCTGATATTGTGGATGCCCACGAAAGAGGACTTCTTCACTTCCACGATGCTGACTATTTTGCACAGCATATGCACAACTGCGACCTTGTAAACCTTGAAGATATGCTTCAAAACGGCACGGTTATTAGCGGAACTTTAATTGAAAGACCCCACAGTTTTTCTACCGCTTGTAATATTGCCACCCAAATTATTGCCCAAGTTGCTTCCTGCCAATACGGCGGTCAGAGTATAAGTCTTGCGCATTTAGCACCTTTTGTTGACGTAAGCCGTAAAAAAATATATGAAGATGTTGTGTCGGAAACTACCGAAGCGGGTATAACTTTACCCGAAGAAAAACTGCGTGAAATCGCAGAAAAGCGTTTGCTTAATGAGGTTCGCAAGGGCGTTCAAATGATTCAGTACCAAGTTGTAACCCTTATGACCACTAACGGACAAGCACCTTTTGTTACGGTATTTATGTATCTTAACGAAGCAAAGAACGAGCAAGAAAAACGTGACTTGGCGCTTATTATTGAAGAAGTTTTAAAACAACGCTACCAAGGTGTTAAAAACGAAAAAGGCGTTTGGATAACCCCCGCTTTCCCAAAACTTATTTACGTTTTGGAGGAGGATAATATTAAGGAAGACAGCGAGTATTGGTATCTTACCAAATTAGCGGCAAAATGTACCGCAAAACGTATGGTACCGGACTATATTTCCGAAAAAATTATGCTTAAAAACAAGATTGACAAAAACGGCGAAGGTCACTGTTTCACCTGTATGGGTTGCCGCAGTTTCTTAACCCCTTATGTTGACGAAAACGGCAAACCAAAGTACTACGGCCGTTTTAACCAAGGCGTTGTAACCGTAAATCTTGTTGATATCGGTCTTTCGGCAAACCGTGATATGGAAAAATTCTGGCAAATATTTGACGAGCGTATGGAACTTTGCCACCGTGCTTTACAAGCCCGTCACGAACGTCTTACCGGCACTTTGTCTGACGCTGCGCCTATCCTTTGGCAATACGGTGCGCTTTTACGCCTTAAAAAAGGTGAAACTATTGACAAATACCTCCACGGCGGTTATTCTACTCTGTCTTTGGGTTACGCAGGACTTTGGGAATGTGTTTACGCTATGACCGGCAAAAAACTTACCGAAAAGCAGGGTAAAGAATTCGGTCTTGAAGTAATGCGCAAACTTAATGAATACACAAACAAATGGAAGTCGGAAGAAGATATTGACTATTCAATCTACGGCACTCCGCTTGAAAGCACTACCTATAAATTTGCAAAATGTTTGCAAAAACGCTTTGGAAAGATTGCCGGCGTGACCGACAAAAACTATATCACCAACAGTTACCACGTTCACGTTACCGAAGATATTGACGCTTTTGACAAATTGGCTTTAGAATCCGAATTTCAAGCATTGTCCCCCGGCGGCGCTATTTCTTACGTTGAAGTACCCAATATGCAAAATAATATTGACGCCGTTCTTTCGGTGATGAAATTTATTTACGATAATATTATGTACGCCGAACTTAACACCAAAAGCGATTTTTGCCACACTTGCGGTTATGACGGCGAAATTGAAATTAAAGAAGATGCCCACGGCAAACTTGTATGGACCTGTCCTAACTGCGGAAACACCGACCAGGACAAATTGAATGTTGCAAGACGTACCTGCGGATACATCGGTACACAGTTCTGGAACCAAGGCAGAACACAGGAAATCAAAGAGCGTGTGCTTCACCTTTAATTCTTAAAAGGATTTTTATATGAATTATGCGGTAATAAAAAGTTTTGATATTGCAAACGGTCCGGGTGTTCGGGTTTCGCTTTTTGTAAGCGGTTGCCGCCATAAATGCAAAAACTGTTTTAACAGCGAAGCGTGGGATTTCGGCTACGGTCACCCCTTTACGGAAGATACCTTAAAAGAAATTACCGACTCGCTTAATAAAAGTTACATCGAAGGGTTCTCGCTTTTGGGCGGTGAACCCTTTGAACCCGAAAACCAACCCGAAGTTTGCAAAATTTTAAAACATATAAAAGAAAACTTTCCCGAAAAAACCGTTTGGTGCTACACAGGGTTTGATTTTGAAAAGCAGTTACTTAAAGGCACCGTGGGTGACAAGGAAACCGTTTTGGAAATACTTAAAAATATTGATGTTTTGGTAGACGGTAAGTTTGTTGAGGAACTAAACAGTCCCGATTTGCTTTTCAGAGGTTCTTCCAACCAACGGATAATTGATGTCAAAACTTCGCTAAATCAAGGAATAGCCGTCTGGTTGCCCGGTGTTTGGCAGCGCACGATGGGTTCGGGAAATATATACGAATAGGTGATAAAATGATTAAAGTCAATTTTAAAAAGTTAAATCAGTCGGCTAAAATCCCTACCTACGGTTCGGAATATGCCGCAGGTGCGGATTTATACGCCTTTACAAACGGCGAAACGGTTACATTTAAACCGGGTGAAACCAAACTTATTCACACTGGCATTGCTTTGGAAATACCCGAAGGATATGCAGGGTTGATTTACGCCCGCAGCGGCATTGCCAATAAACGTGGTTTAGCGCCCTCTAACAAGGTTGGGGTGGTAGACAGCGACTACCGCGGCGAAATTATGGTTTCCTTGCATAATCACTCACTCGAAGAACAGTCCATTGCCGATTTTGAACGTATTGCCCAAATGGTAATAACCCCGTTTTTAAAGGTTGAGTATACCGAGGTTGAAAATTTAAGCGACACTGTACGTGGTGAAGGCGGATTCGGCTCTACCGGTAAAAAATAATAGCAAAACAACCCCCTTGTAAAGGCGGTTGTTTTATTTTTTGCTAAATGTTTCAAAATTTTAATAATTTACAGTTAATTTTTTGTTGAAAAAGTTTAATTGTTGTAGTATAGTAGATATAGTAGATTTACAAATGCTTTCTGGGAGGAATACACAATGTATAGGAAAATTTTGGCTTTGGCTGTTGTCGCTTTAATGGTTTGTTTTGCCGGTTGCGGTAAAAAGGACACAAGTAGTGAAACTACCGGTGATTTACCCACTCAAACAGAAGTTAAGAACGAGCCAAAGGTAGAATATTACGCCAACCCCTTAACGGGTGTGGAAGAACTTACAAAAGAAAAAAGCCAGGACAGACCTGTTGCTATAATGGTTAATAACATTTCTGTTGCACAAAAGGTTCAAACCGGTTTAAGTAAAGCGGATATCGTTTACGAAACAGAAGTTGAGGGTGGAATTACCCGTCTTTTAGCGGTTTTTCAGGATATATCCAAAGTGGAAAAAATCGGAACTGTCCGTTCGGCACGTTATGCTTATATTGATTTAGCAATGGGACATAACGCAATTTATATTCACCACGGTCAAGACCCAAATTACGCCGCACCCCATTTGAAAGACACCCAAACAATGGCGTTAAGCGAAAGTAATGCCGGTTACCGTGCTAAAAACGGTTTATCAAGCGAACATACTTTGTACGGCTACGGAAATAAAATTTGGGATTATTTAACCAAAAACAAATATAATACTAAACTTACAAAAGCTACTAATTGGCAAACTTTTGCCGATAAGGACACCCAAATTACATATACCAACACCGCAAATACTGTTGATGTTAAGTTTTCTAACAGTTATGAGTCTGTTTTTAAATATGACACCGAAAAAGGAAAATATGTAAGATTCTTTAAAACTACCGAACGTAAAGACTATTTTACAAATGAAAGCGAATACTTTAAAAACATATTTGTTTTGCAAACAAACATTAACGACTATCCAATCAGAAAATACAGAAAAATTGATTTGTCTTCGGGTAGCGGTTATTACTGTGTAAACGGCACATACACCCCCATTAAATGGAGCAAGGGCAATTCTTCAAGTTCGTTTGTATTCACAAATGAAGACGGAACACCCCTTACCGTAAACCAAGGAAATTCATGGGTTTGCATTATGGGCAAAAACTTTGCTCCGTCATTCCAATAAACATTTAACAAAACAACAAACACAGGGAACGGTTAAAACCGCTCCCTGTGTTTTATTTTGATTATTCTTCTGCAAAGATTTCTTCTTCGGCAGTTGTTTCGGAAATTTCCTCGTCATAACAAGCGGGGTTAATTTCTTCACACTTCATACCTGTACCTGCAGGTACAAGTTTACCGATAATAACGTTTTCTTTAAGACCGAACAACGGGTCAACCTTACCTTTAATTGCGGCTTCGGTAAGAACACGTGTAGTTTCTTGGAACGAAGCGGCAGACAAGAATGACTCTGTAGCCAAAGATGCTTTGGTAATACCAAGAAGTGTTGCCTTATAGGTGGCTTTTGAAAGTCCCTCTTCGCCTGCGTCAATACGTGCTTGTATTGCGTTGTTAGCGTCGGCTATTTCTTTGTATTCGTAACTTACATTCTGCAACAAGTCGGTAGAGCCGGCGTCAACAATGCGAAGTTTTCTCATCATTTGACGGATAATAACTTCAATGTGCTTATCGTTAATATCAACACCTTGTGTACGGTAAGCGTTTTGAATTTCGGCAATAATGTATTCCTGTACTGCTTCAGGTCCTTGCGCTTCAAGAATATCCTGCGGATATTTAGCACCGGGGATTAACATATCGCCTGCTTTTACATAGTCGCCGTCATTTACAAGGCAACGAACACCGTAAGGAATGGTTACCTTTTCTTCGGTTTTAAGTTCGTCATTAGTAATAATAAGAACATTGCTTCTCTTTTCTTCGGTAATGCGAACAGTACCGTCAATTTTAGCGATAAGACCGCAACGTTTAGGTCTTCTTGCTTCAAAGAGTTCTTCAACACGGGGAAGACCCTGTGTAATATCTTCGGTAGATGCAATACCGCCGGTATGGAAGGTACGCATTGTAAGCTGTGTACCCGGCTCACCGATGGATTGAGCCGCAACAATACCTACTGCTTCGCCGGTTGTAACCGGTTTACTTGTTGCAAGGTTGCGTCCGTAACACTTTTTACATACGCCGTGGTGGCTGTGGCAAGTGAGTACCGAACGGATTTCAATAGAATCTTTACCTTCTTCGGCAAGTTTTGCAACAATTGTTTTAGCGGCTTCGGCGGTAACTATTTCGTCTTTCGACCAAATAACTTCGCCTGTTTCGGCGTCAACAAAGTCGTTAAATAAATATCTGCCTTCAAGACGTTCTTCCAATGTTTCAAGAACGTGGTTACCGTCCTTAATATCGGAAATCATAAGACCTTCGGTAGTTCCGCAATCGTCCTCACGAACTATAACGTCCTGTGCAACGTCTACAAGACGGCGGGTAAGATAACCCGAGTCAGCGGTACGAAGCGCAGTATCGGCAAGACCTTTACGTGCACCACGGGAAGAAATGAAGTATTCGAGTACGTTAAGACCTTCACGGTAGTTGGCACGAATCGGAACTTCAATAACCTTACCTGCGGTATTTGCAATAAGACCGCGCATACCTGCAAGTTGTCGAATCTGGCTCATAGAACCACGGGCACCGGAATCCGCCATCATAAAGATGGGGTTAAATTCGTCAAGGTTGCCTTTCAGTGCATCTGCAACATCTTCGGTTGCTTTGTTCCAAATTTCAATTATATGGCGGCTGCGTTCGTCGTCGTTGATAAGACCTCTGCGGTAGTTTTTAGTAACCTTATCAATTTGTTCTTCGGCTGCTGCCAAAATATCCTTTTTAGCGGGCGGAATAACAGCATCTATAACGGCAACGGTGATAGCACCCTTTGTAGAATATTTAAATCCGGTTGCTTTAATGTTATCAAGAACTATTGCGGCTTCGCTTGTACCGTGTTTTTCAATACATTTGTCAACAATTTTTCCAAGTTGCTTTTTGCCGACTTTGTTTTGAATTATATCGTCGTTACTGTCAATAGTCAATTTGGAAGAATCCTTAACCTTAAAGCACCATTCAAGGTCGAATGCGGTTTCGGGATTGGTTCTGTCAACAAAGCCCAAATCCTGCGGGATAGATTCGTTAAAGATAATAAAGCCGACTGTACACCAAACAAGTTTGGATTCGCCGTCCGAATTGGTCATACGAACACGGATAGGTGCGTGAAGACCAACTACACCGTCGCTGTAAGCCATAATTGCTTCGTTTTTATCCCTAAATACCTTGTTTGCACCCTCTTCTTCGGATTTAACAAGGGTTAAATAGTAAGAACCGAGAACCATATCCTGTGTAGGAACGGTTACGGGTTTACCGTCAGACGGTTTTAAAAGGTTGTTAGCGGCAAGCATAAGGAAACGTGCTTCTGCCTGTGCCTCTGCCGAAAGGGGTACGTGAACTGCCATTTGGTCGCCGTCAAAGTCGGCATTGTATGCAGTACAAACAAGCGGATGAAGTTTAAGTGCTTTACCTTCAACTAACACGGGTTCAAACGCTTGAATACCGAGACGGTGAAGTGTAGGAGCACGGTTTAAAAGAACGGGATGTTCTTTAATAACCAATTCCAAAGCGTCCCAAACCTCTGCCGAAGCACGGTCTACCATCTTTCTTGCAGACTTAATATTGGTAACTGCCTTGGTTTCAACAAGGCGTTTCATAACAAACGGCTTAAAGAGTTCAAGCGCCATTTCTTTAGGAAGACCGCATTGATACATCTTAAGTTCCGGACCTACAACGATAACCGAACGTCCCGAATAGTCAACACGTTTACCGAGAAGATTTTGACGGAAACGTCCTTGCTTACCTTTAAGCATATCCGAAAGCGATTTAAGCGGACGGTTGTTAGGACCGGTAACGGGCTTACCGCGTCTGCCGTTATCTATAAGAGCATCAACCGCTTCTTGAAGCATTCTTTTTTCGTTACGCACGATAATATCGGGTGCGTGTAATTCCAAAAGACGTTTTAAACGGTTGTTACGGTTAATAACACGTCTGTAAAGGTCGTTAAGGTCACTTGTGGCAAAACGGCCGCCGTCAAGTTGAACCATAGGACGTAAATCGGGCGGAATTACCGGAATTACGTCAAGAATCATCCATTCGGGGCGGTTGCCCGACTGCCTGAACGCTTCTAAAACTTCAAGACGTTTAAGGGTTCTGATTCGCTTTTGACCGTTTGCGGTTTCAAGTTCGTTTCTTAACTCCTCGCAAATTTCATCAAGGTCAATTTCGCAAAGCAATTTCTTAATTGCTTCCGCACCCATTCCCGCTTCAAAGTCATCTTCATACTTTTCACGCATATCATTGTATTGCTTTTCGTTAAGAAGTTGTTTCTTTTCAAGCGGAGTAGTGCCGGGGTCGGTAACAATATATTTAGAGAAATAAAGTACCTGTTCCAAGTCTTTAGGAGATACATCAAGCACTAATCCCATTTTTGACGGGATAGTCTTGAAATACCAAATATGAGATACGGGAGCAGCGAGTTCAATAGTACCCATACGCTCACGGCGTACCTTTGCACGAGTAACTTCAACGCCGCAACGTTCGCAAACCTTACCTTTATAGCGAATACGCTTATACTTACCGCAATGACATTCCCAGTCCTTTTGAGGTCCGAAAATGCGTTCGCAGAAAAGACCGCCCTGTTCGGGTTTTAAGGTACGGTAGTTGATTGTTTCGGGCTTTGTTACTTCGCCGTAAGACCAGCTTCTGATTTGTTCAGGAGACGCAAGTCCTATTTTTATGGATTCAAATTCAATTTCTGCCATTATTTTGCCCCTCCGTAATTATTCTTCGGACTCGTCAGAGTCGGTATCATAAGGAATGGCCTCGCCGTTTTCGTCTTCAAGACCGTATCCTTCCAAACCGTCTACAACGGTTTCTTCTTGGAATTCGCTGTCTTCGGGAATTGCGGGAGTGCCAAGACCTATATCGTCTTCATCTTCAAAAGACTGTTTTAAGTCGATTTCTTCATCGTACTTATCAAGCACCTTAATATCAAGTCCCAAGGACTGCAATTCTTTAATAAGAACCTTAAAGGATTCAGGAACACCGGGTTTCGGAATATTCTGACCTTTAACAATAGATTCGTAAGTCTTAACACGGCCTACAACATCGTCCGACTTAACGGTTAAAATTTCCTGCAATGTATAAGCCGCACCGTATGCTTCAAGTGCCCAAACTTCCATTTCACCGAAACGCTGACCGCCGAACTGTGCTTTACCGCCGAGCGGCTGCTGGGTTACAAGTGAGTACGGACCGGTAGAACGTGCGTGAATCTTATCGTCTACCAAGTGGTGGAGTTTAAGATAATACATATAACCGACAGTTACGGGGTTATCAAACGGTTCGCCTGTACGTCCGTCATAAAGTTGAGTTTTAGCATCCTGTGTTAACGGAATACGTGAGAAGTCAAGAGCGGCAGTATCCTTATACGGATAATCTCCGTTCTTGGTGGACTCTTCAGCCAAACGGAAACATTCCCTGATATCTTCTTCGTGTGCACCGTCAAATACAGGGGTACAAATGTGCCAGCCAAGTGCTTTTGCGGCATAACCCAAATGAACTTCAAGTACCTGACCGATATTCATACGTGAAGGTACGCCCAGAGGGTTCAGAACTATATCAAGCGGAGTACCGTCCGGCAGGAAAGGCATATCTTCGCTTGGTAAAATGCGGGATACAACACCCTTGTTACCGTGACGACCTGCCATTTTATCGCCGACAGAGATTTTACGCTTTTGAGCAATATAACAACGAACAACAACATTTACACCGGGGCTGAGTTCCGAAGAATTTTCCCTTGTAAATACCTTTACGTCTACGATTGTACCGTATTCACCGTGAGGAACACGCAAGGAAGTATCACGTACTTCACGTGCTTTTTCACCGAATATTGCACGGAGTAGGCGTTCTTCGGCGGTAAGTTCGGTTTCGCCTTTGGGTGTAACCTTACCTACAAGAATGTCACCTGCGGTAACTTCTGCACCGATACGGATAATACCGCGTTCGTCCAAATCCTTAAGTGCGTCTTCACCGACATTAGGAATATCACGGGTGATTTCTTCCGGTCCTAATTTAGTGTCACGGCACTCAAGTTCATATTCTTCAATGTGAATAGATGTATAAACATCATCACGGACAAGACGTTCGTTAATTAAAACAGCGTCTTCATAGTTGTAACCTTCCCAAGTCATAAAGCCGATAAGGGCGTTACGTCCCAAAGAAATTTCACCGTTGCTGGTTGCCGGACCGTCCGCAATAACCTGATGTTCGGTAACCTTTTCACCTACTTTAACAATAGGTCTTTGGTTAATACAAGTACCGTGGTTTGAACGAATGAACTTAATAAGTTCGTATTCGTCAATTTCACCGTTATTAGCACGGATTTTAATTTTATCTGCACTAACAAAAGTAACTTCACCGTCACGTTTAGCAAGCACAACAACACCCGAGTCAACAGCGGCTTTGTATTCCATACCGGTTGCTACAAAGGGATTTTCTGGTTTCAAAAGAGGTACTGCCTGCTTCTGCATGTTTGAACCCATAAGCGCACGGTTGGTATCGTCATTTTCAAGGAAGGGTATCATAGCGGTAGCAACAGATACAACCATTTTAGGCGATACGTCCATAAATTCTGCTTTAGAGGATTCAACTTCCTGGAAACCGTCACGGTAACGGGCGTTAACCTTTTTATTTACGAAATATCCGTTTTCGTCCAAAGGTTCGTTTGCCTGTGCTACAACGTAATCGTCTTCTTCGTCGGCAGTCATATAAACAACCTCGTCTGAAACCTTACCGTCGGTCACTTTGCGGAAAGGTGTTTCAATAAAGCCGTATTTGTTTATCTTTGCAAAGGTTGCAAGGTAGGAAATAAGACCGATGTTAGGACCTTCGGGAGTTTCGATAGGACACATACGTCCGTAGTGGGTGTAGTGAACGTCACGCACTTCGAAAGATGCACGGTCCCTTGAAAGACCGCCGGGACCCAAAGCAGACAAACGGCGCTTGTGAGTAAGTTCAGAAAGCGGGTTTGTTTGGTCCATAAACTGTGAAAGCGGCGAAGAACCGAAAAATTCCTTAATAGCCGCAACAACAGGGCGGATATTTATAAGTGATTGAGGAGTAATATTATCGGGGTCTTGCGACTGCAAGGTCATTTTTTCGCGAACAACACGTTCCATACGGGAAATACCGATACGGAATTGGTTTTGCAAAAGTTCGCCGACACTGCGGATACGGCGGTTGCCCAGGTGGTCAATATCGTCAACATCGCCGACATTGTGGGGCAAACCTAAAAAGTAACTGATAGTTGCAAAAATATCGTCAAGAATAATGCTCTTGGGGATAAGATTGTCCGCATTTCGGAGCAATGCTTCTTTAATATCCTCTTTTTCGGAATTTTCTTCAAGAATTTCCTTTAATACAGAGAAAGAAACCTGTTCGTTAATTCCAAGTCGGTCAAGTTCTTCTAATTCTTCGGCGGTAAAGTCAACAAAGTCGGCAAGGTTTACCATTCCGTTTGAAAGAACCTTAACTTCGCTCTTGTTACCCTCGTTATCCATTACGTTAATGTATGCCGAGTTTACACCCTTAATTTCAATCTCGTTTGCCAATTCCTTGGTAACGGTTGTGTCTGCATCGGCAATAATTTCACCCGTCATAGGGTCAATTACAGGGCGTGACAAAACTGCGCCTTTAATACGGGCGCCGATAGCAAGTTTCTTATTGTATTTATAACGTCCAACTCTTGAAATATCATAACGGTGGGGGTCAAAGAACAACTGCTCAATATAGGTCTGTGCGCCCTCAATTGTAACCGGTTCACTCGGACGTAATTTTTTGTAAACCTCAACAAGTGCTTCTTCAACCGATTTAGTATCATCGGCTTCCAAAGTTGCCGCCAAACGCTCGTCTTCACCGAAAAGTTCCCTGATTTCTTGGTTAGAACCCAATCCCAAAGAACGGATAAAGGTTGTAAGCGGGAGTTTACGGTTTTTATCAATACGAACATAAAGCACATCGTTTACCGATGTTTCATATTCAAGCCAAGCACCGCGGTTAGGAATAACGGTGGAGGAATACAGTTTTTTACCGGTTTTTTCGTCCATCTTAACGGCATAATAAACACCGGGAGAACGAACCAACTGCGAAACAATAGCACGTTCGGCACCGTTGATTACAAAAGTGCCCGATTCGGTCATAATGGGGAAATCGCCCATTGAAACTTCGCTTTCCTTAATTTCGCCGGTTTCGTTATTAACAAGACGGGCAGTAACACGCAAAGGTGCGGCGTATGTTGCGTCACGTGCTTTACACTCGGTAACGTCATACTTCGGTTGTTCGTCAAGTCGGTAGTCAATAAAGCTTAACTCAAGGTTGCCGCTATAATCGGTAATAGCGGTCATATCTCTGAAAACTTCCTTTAAGCCCTCTTCAACGAACCATTTGTACGAATCCTTCTGGATTTCAATGAGATTAGGCATATCAATAACTTCGTTGATTTTAGAAAAAGTCATACGGTTGTTTTTGCCTAATGCAACAGGTTTTACCATTGAAGTAGATTCCATAGGTTTTCAATCACTCCTCCGAATATTTTACGGTAC